>JASHYU010000173.1 GCA_030042855.1 Thermoplasmata archaeon | reverse complement strand
GGGCGAGGGGATCACGGGGGCTCCCGCCGATGGAGTTCGGCCGACATCTCCCGCTCGAGCCTCCGGATCTCGTGCTCGGCTTCCTCGATCCCTTCCCGCCAGAGGCGGCCGAAGACGGGGCCGAGGTTCACGACCAGCGTCGTGAGCACGGTGCCGATCGAGATGAACGCCATCAGCGACGCGAAGAGCTTCCCGGCGGTGGTCGTCAGCGCGAACGGGGGACCCTGGCCGGTCGCGAGCATGCACTCGAAGTAGAACGAGTTGACCCAGCCGGTACCGGTGAGCCCCGCGAAGCCGATCGTCCCGAGCACGAGCACGATCCCGATCGCGATCAGCGAATAGGCGATGCGGCGGTGGCGCCGCCGGACGATCCGGGAGGCCGCCTCCGCCGGCGCGACGTTCGGGACCGCGGTCATCGCCCTCGCGAGACCGGGGACGGCTCGCCGGATCCCGCGCGTCGGTCCATCCCGGAGGCGACGGAGCGAGGCCCCATAAGTAGGCTCGGGATTCACGGAAGCGCTTCACGCCGCGAGGAGATCGGTGTAGAGGAAGCCGTCCCGGGGGGTCGTGGACCCGACGCGGACGTTGACGGGGCTCGCGAACTCGGGCAGGTCCGTCACGAACGTGTGGAACTCGCCGCGTTCGCCGCACGGATCGACCGACGGGGGGAGCGCTTCGAGGAACGCCCGGTCGAACGTCCGGCCCCCGAAGGAACGGTCGAGGCGGAGCGGATCGAGGCAGCACAGGCGCGCTCGAAGTCCCGAGCGGATCATGTCGCGCGCGAGGCCGGCGGTGGCCCGCCCCCAGAGCGGGAAGTGCCCGGCCATGCCCACCGCGCCGAGACGGCTCTCCCGGTAGGCCCGGATGTCCTCGAGAAAGAGGTCCCCGAACACGACGGTCCGGACGCCGTCGCGTCGGGCGGGGGCGAGCGCCGCCGCCATCGCGCGCTCGTACTCCGCGTTCGAGCACGGGGAGGGGAGCTCCACCTTCGTGAGCGGAAGGGCGAGGGCCGCCGCCTGCCGCTCGAGGAGCTCTTCCCGGACCCCGTGCATCGAGATCCGGTGCGACGACCGGGTGACGGTGGTGAGGAGGCCCACGATCTCGTACGCCCCGCTTCGCTCCACGTCATGGAGCGCGAACGCCGAGTCCTTCCCGCTGCTCCAGGAGAGCAACGCCGTCGCTCGACCGGTGCGGTCCGTCCTCGCACCGCCCGCCATCTCACGCCCGGGGCGCGGGGGGGAGGTCGGGCGCCGCCTCGGAATCCACGAACCACTCCACCGACTCTCGGGCCCGGACCCGCGCCGCCGGAAGCGTCGCCTCCGGGGTCCCGCGCCGGGGATCCCGGAGGACGTCGGTCAGCGCGGGGCGCTTCTCCGCGCCCAGTACGAGGAAGAGCACGCAGCGCGCGGCGGCGAGCGCGGGCAGCGTGAGCGTAATCCGGGGGACCTTCGGCTCGAGGGCCGGTGCAGGCTCGACCCGGACCCACCGCGCGACCTCCCTGAGCGTCGACGCCCCGGGAAACAGCGAGGCGGTGTGTCCGTCGGGGCCCATGCCGAGGAGGACCGCGTCGAACGTGCCCCGGCCGTCCGCGAAGAGGGCGCGGAGCGCGCCCTCGTACGCCCGCGCGGCCGCACCGGTCGGGCGGAGCTCGCCCGGGATGCGATGGATGCGTTCCGCCGGCACGTCGAGCGGCGCGAGGAGCGCCCGGCGCGCGAGGGCGAAGTTGCTCCGGGCGTCGTCCGGGGCGACCGCGCGCTCGTCGGCGAACCCGATCTCGATCTCGCGCCAGCCGACCCGGCGCGCGTAGTCGGCGGCCAGGAGCCGGAACAGTCGCTCGGGCGTGGACCCGCCCGACAGCGCGAGCGAGAACCGCGGCCGGCCCGGGGTCGGCGCGCGGGCGAGCTCCACCAGGCGATCGGCGAGGGCCCGGTACGCCGACCGCGCGTCGGGGTGGACGCGGACCGCGCCGGTCAGGGGCTCGACCATTCGTAACCGTGCGCGCGCACGAGTTCGTCGGCCGCCGGGGGGCCCCACGAGCCGCTCGGGTAGCTCTCGAGCGGCGGAGGATGCGCGAGGATCGGGGTGTAGATCCGCCAGGAGTGCTCCACCTCATCGGCCCGCACGAACAGCGTCTGGTCGCCGAGCAGGAGGTCGGTGAGGAGCGTCTGGTAGCCGTCGGGAAGCGCGCCGAACGCCTCGGAGTACAGGAAGTGGAGCCGGTGGGTCTCGAGCTCGACCGCGAGCCCGGGACGCTTGATCTCGAAGGCGAGCTCGAACCCCTCGTCCGGCTGGATCGTGATCGTGAGCCGGTTCGCGGCGATCGTCCGCGGCACCGCCGGACCGAAGAACCAGACCGGCGGGCTGCGGAAGTGGATCGTGATCTCCGTCCGCTTCGTGGGCAGGCGCTTGCCCGTCCGGAGGAAGAACGGCACCCCGTGCCAGCGCCAGCTGTTGACGTGGAGGCGCAACGCGACGTACGTCTCGGTGTCCGACCGAGGGCTCACCCCGTCCTCGTCCCGGTAGCCCGGCACCGCCTGGCCGTCGATCCGCCCGGCCGCGTACTGGCCCCGGACCACGTCCTGGGGCCGGATCGGCTCGATCGAGCGCAGCACCTTGACCTTCTCGTTCCGGATCTCGTCCGCCTCGAGGTTCGTGGGCTCGTCCATCCCGGTGAGCGTGAGCAGCTGCGTCAGATGGTTCTGGACCATATCGCGCAACGCGCCGACCCCGTCGTAGTACCCGCCGCGGTGCTCGACCCCGAGCTGCTCGGCGACCGTGATCTCCACGAAGTCGATCCGGTCGCGGTTCCAGACCGACTCGAAGAGCATGTTCGCGAGTCGGAAGACGATCAGGTTCTGGACGGTCTCCTTCCCCAGGTAGTGGTCGATCCGGTAGACCCGCCGCTCGTCGAAGTAGGTGTGGACGATGCGGTTGAGCTCCTCCGCGGAGGCGAGATCGGTGCCGAACGGCTTCTCGACCACGAGGCGGACCCAGCCGGGCGCCGCGTGCAGGCCCGCCGCTCCGAGTCGCTCGATCGTCTTCCCGAACGCGTGGGACGGCAGGGCGAGGTAGAAGACCCGGTTCCCCGGCAGTCCCTCCGCGCGCTCGATCGCACCGATCCGCGTCGCGAGGTTCCGGTAGTCCTCGGGCGTCTCCTCGCCGAGCGACTGGTAGCGGAGGTGGGCCCGGGCCCACCGGATGCTCGACGCGAGGTCCCGGATCCGGTCCTTCCGCCACCAGGCGATCACCTCGTCCTGGAACTGCCGGTCGGAGAGCGGGCGGCGCCCGCAGCCGAGGATGCGGAGCTGCGCCGGCCGCGTGGGCATGCCGCGCGCGATCTCCCGCAGCGCGGGGAGGAGCTTCCGCCCCGCGAGGTCGCCCGTCGCCCCGAAGATCACGAACAGATGGCGGTCGAAGCGCGGAGGGGCCACGGGTCACCCCGGCCCCACCGCGTGGCCGCCGAACTTCTGGCGCATCGCCGCGAGCAGCTTCTCGGCGAAGAGCGCCTCGTCCCGGGAGCGGATCCGCTGCTCGAGCGCGAGCGTGATCACCGGGGTCGGCACGCCGAGGTCGAACGACTCCTCGATCGTCCAGCGCCCCTCGCCCGAATCGCGCACGTAGCCCGGGATCGCGTCGAGCGCGGGACGGTCCTTCAGGATCTCCGCGCTCAGGTCGAGGAGCCAGGATCGGACGACGCTCCCGCGCCGCCACATCTCCGCGATCTGGCCGAGGTCGAGCTGGTACGTCGTCTTCGCGCGGAGCACGTCGAACCCTTCGGCGTAGGCTTCCATCATCCCGTACTCGATCCCGTTGTGCACCATCTTCACGAAGTGCCCCGCCCCCGGTCCCCCGACCCGGCCCCACCCGGCGTCGGGCGTGGGGGCGAGCGCTTGGAAGATCGGGCGCAGGCGGTCCGCGGCGGCCGAGGGCCCTCCGATCATGAGGCAGTAGCCCTCGGCGAGACCCCAGATCCCGCCGCTGACGCCGACGTCGAGAAAGTCGACCCCCGCCGCCCGGCACTTCTCGAAGTGCCGGATCGAATCGGTGTAGCGCGAGTTCCCGCCGTCGATGAGCGTGTCGCCCTTCGCGAGCAGGCCGAGGAGCTGGTCGAGGTACTCCTCGGTGGGCGCGCCCGCGGGGATCATGAGCCAGACCGCGCGCGGCGGTGGGAGCTTCCCCACGAGATCGGCGAGCGAGCTCGCGCCGACGATCCCCTCGGCGACGGCGGCGTCCACCGTGTCGCGGC
>JASHYU010000016.1 GCA_030042855.1 Thermoplasmata archaeon | reverse complement strand
GCAAGTACTGCACCCCGTCCACGGCGAAGAGCCCGCACCCGAACTCGATCGTGGCCTACGAGGTCGCGCCGGGGGGCGCGATCACCCTCGATCCCGCCGGTGACTACTACTCGGTCGGGTACGAGGTCGCCTTGAACATCTTCCAGAACCTCATCCAGTACAACGGGACGGACGTGGGCCCGAGCTACCCGAACTACGTGCCGCAGATCGCGACGTGCGTGCCGGGGAGCGCGGAGTGCACGTCGCTCTACGGGAGTAGCCTCGTGCAGGGCAACAACTACACCTTCGTCATCGCGAAGACGGCCAAGTTCTACGACCCGTCGACCGGTAACTCGTGGAACGTCTATCCGTCCGACGTGATGTTCTCGATCATCCGCCAGGTGGCGTTCGCCGATCTTCCCGCGTCGGCGATCTATCCGGGTTGGATGATCGCGCAGGCGCTGGTCGGCGCCGGGAATCCGAGCTGGGACGGCGGCATCCACTCGCCCTACAACAACACCCCGCAGAACATCCTCGACTCGATGATGGTCAACGACTCGCAGTTCTGCCCTGCGGCGGCCATGACGCTCGGCGACGGCTGCATCACGTTCGATGCGAACGGCGCAGGTACGACGTGGCCCGCGTTCCTGTCGTACCTCTCGAACGGGGCCGCCGGGAACGTGGTTCCCGCGGGATGGTACATCGCGAACGGGGCGACCGTCCCCGGATGGACGACGACCGGCGCCGACTCCCCGGTCGAGCTGCCCGGTGGGGTCACCTCGACGAACACCACCGCGTGGCAGAACTACGTGGCCTCGTGGAGCCCGACCTCCTGGGATTCGTACGAGGAGCTCGCGGTGACGGACTACCCGACCCTCGAACCGAACGTGGCGTTCAACGAGGTCGGGAGCGGCCCGTACTACCTCGTGAGCGCCAACCCGGCGATCGGGTACTCCCTGGAGGCCAATCCGGACTTCGAGCAGCCCCAGGGCTGCGCCGGCGCGTCGTGGTGCGAGCCGGCGTACGGTTCGTACGCGAAGACGGTCACGGTCTACTGGGAGGACCAGGACACCGAGGGCATCGAGGCCGCGCAGGCCGGTCAGGCGGACTACGTCTACATCGACGCCGCGGACACCGCGACCATGGTGGCACTGATCCAGAAGGAGGACCTCAAGCTGGTCGAGGCCCCGAGCACCGGCGTGAACGACTTCTCCTACAACACGGACATCAACCTCGCGGCGCTGAAGACCTACGATCCCTATCCGATCAACATCCAGTCGAACTCGCTGTCGTACATCGGGCTGCGCGGGTTCCTCGACGCCGCGTATCCGGACGCGTCGGTCCAAGCCGAGTTCAACCAGATCCAGGGCATCGAGTACGGTTTCACGTACGGCGGGTTCATCCCGGAGTACATGGGCAGCTACTACCCGACGAACATCAGCTGGCCGAACTACGACGTCTCGACCGGGCTGTTCACGAACCCGAACACGGACCCGTCCACCGTCGGATCGGCAGCGTGGTACTGGAGCCAGCTCACCAGCCCGAGCTCCCCGCTCTACGACCCGCAGTTCGGCTCGGGCGGCTACAGCGCGTCGAACCCGCTGCACATCCCGGCGCTCTACGATCTCGGCGATCCGACGCACCAGTCGGTGCTGAACCTGTGGAGCAGCGAGGTGTCGGCGCTGTCGGGCGGGGCGATCGTTTTCGACGTCTTCCCGGTGGCGACCGCGCTCGTCTTCTCCGAGCTCATCCCCGACGGCGGGACCCCCTGGGCGATCTACTTCTCGATCTGGCTGGCCGACTACGCGCAGCCGTACGACTACTGGGCGGCGTTCGGAGCCCCGTCGGGAACATACTCCGCGCCGAACACGTTCTACCAGACGTTCACCGAGTCGGCGAACGACAACCCCTCGACCTGCGGGCACAGCGGGGACGGCTGGTCGGACCTCACGTACTGGGCGAGCCAGCCGTACATCCCCCAGGACTGCCAGGGGGTCGCCTACGAGGTGGCGTCCTACTGGGCGTCGATCGCGAACTCGAACCTCAACCTGGCCCAGGGCGCGGTCCAGTGGAACCAGATCTCGGCGGTCTACAACCTCCTCAACGTGGCGGTCGACACCGAGCAGCTGAACTCGATCGCCACGGTGGGACCGTGGGTCAATCCCGCGTCGGTCGACGCGAACACCCTGAATGGCTATCCCGGTCTCGAGATCGTCTGGTACGAGATGACCGGGAACGGCCTCACCTGAGTCGCGCAGGACGGCTCGCGACGACCGTCCAACCCCTTCCGCGCGCCCGCTATCCCGCCGGCGCGACCGACCGGCGGAACGCCTCGGCCCCGTAGGGTCGGCCGGTGAGCTCCCGTACGCGGGGGATCCAGTCGTAGATCGAGCCCGGCGCGAACCACTCGCGCGCGAGCCACGGGCCGACCTTCCGGTTCGGCCAGATGGGCGAACCGAAGCGCTCGCGCAGGGTCTCGGCGAGCTGCCGGGCGAAGAGGCTCGCGAGGAGGTAGTTCTGCGCGTAGATCGGGCTCTTGATAAAGAACGAATCGACGAAGGAGAGCGGGCGGTAGTCGTCGTAGCCGAAGAGCCGACGTTCCCGCCGCTGGATCGCCTCCATCGGATCCCGGTCGGGAGCGCGGTAGAGCGCTTGCTCGATCCCGAACCAGCTGGCGTGCCAGGGCGCCTCGAGCAGGACCGCGTCGCGCGCCGATCGTTCGAATGCCTCGGCCCGCCCCCGCGAGATGCCGGGCCGCCCCGCGAGCCAGTCCGCGTTGTTCGCGAGCTCCTCGAACAGCGCCCCGATCCCCTCGTGGAACGCGCCGAACCCGGGGACGTTCTCGTGCCAGCGCAGGAGGTGGCGGGGCGCGCGGATCGACGCGGAGTGGACCGCGTGACCGACCTCGTGGAACATCCCGAGGTGGGCGAGCCAACCCCCCTGGGGGTGGACGAGGATCCGCACGTCGCGCGGCGGGTCGGGGGCGAGCGTGAGACCGCCGGCGGGGAGATCGTGGTACACGAGGCGGAAGTGCATCCGGTCGGTCCGGAAGCCCCACTCGGCGACCGCCGCCAGGATCCGAGGCAGCATCCCCCGTCGCGGGAAGGACGTGGCGGGCAGCGGCACGCGGAGCTCCCGGGCATGGGAGAAGTCCCACGGATGCCAGCTCCCCGAGCCCGTTTCGGCCTGGTACCGATCGCGCAAGGCTCGGACCGCGGCGGGGGCCGGGACCATCGCCGACGCGCTGAGCTCCTCGAGGCGTTCGGGAGTGAGTCCGAGAAAACCCAGGCGGAGGTGGGCAAACGAGCGGAACCCGAGCGCGCGCGCGCGGTCGTTGCGGAGCCGCACGAGCTCCCGCAGCGTACCCTCGAGCGCGCGATGCACGGGCTCGGAGGCGTAGTACGCCGTCCGCCGCTCGGTCTCGCGGGTCGACTCGCGCATCGCGCGGAGCACCACGGATCGTTCCACCCGCCGACCCTTCCACTCGGGCCGGAACGCGACGAGGCGTCGGACCGCGGCGCTCCGCCGGCGGACGATCTCGGGGTCCTGCTCCACGTGGGTGTCCAGCAGGATCCGCTCGAGGAGCTCGAGGCGACGATGAACGAGGGGTGGTTCGACGTGCTGCAACGCCCGCCGCACCCACTCGAGGAGTCGCGGGTCCGACAGCAGTTCGGCGCGGCGTACCTGCCAGGTCTCCGATCCTCGCCGGGACCGTCCGGTAAAGAGGTCCCACTCGGCGGCCAGGATGGCTCGGTCGAACTTCTCGAGGCGCCGATCGAGATCAAGGATGTAGCGCTGCGTGGAACGAGGGTCCGACGGCGCGGGGGGAGCCGGCAGCGGCATCGCGCCCGTGAGTCGTCTACCGATATACCCGCTTTCCACCCGCCCGATCGCGAGGGGTGGGGCCGACGCCGCTCGTGGCGGGCGAAGGGACGCCTCAACCCTGGAAGG
>JASHYU010000172.1 GCA_030042855.1 Thermoplasmata archaeon | reverse complement strand
GGGGGTTCGGGCCACCGGTCCAGGACGAAAGCGACCCCGGACCGCAGGCGGACCAGGTTCCGCACCCCACCGCCCGACAGGTGGGCGAGCCCGTGCACCTCGGCTCGTCCGGCGATCGCGTCGATGGTCTCGGCGTAGATCCGCGTCGGTCGCAGGAGTTCGACCCCGATCGGGACCTCGCCCCCCGGCCTCGGCCGGGCGAGATCGACGTGGGCCTCCTCCAGGAGACGTCGCACCAAGGTGAAGCCGTTCGCATGGACGCCGGTCGACGGGATCCCGAGGATGCGGTCCCCGGGCCGGATCCGGGCCCCCGTCACGGGCGTCCGGCCTCTCGGGTAGAAACCGACCGCGGTCCCGCCGAGATCGATGCCCGCAACGACCCCGGGAACGATCGCCGTCTCTCCCCCGAGGAGATGGCAACGCGCCGCCCGGAGCCCGCGGTCGAGGCCGCGCCCGATCGCGGCGAACTCTTCGGGGTCCGGGGTTCCGCAGAGGATCACGTCGACCAGGCCCGCGGTCCGAGCCCCGACGGCCGCGAGATCGTTCACGTTCACGCCGACGATGTCCTCGCCGACCTCCTCCCAGCGTCCGAGCGCCTCCGCGAGCCGGACCTTGGTGCCGACCGTGTCGGTCGTCACCGCGATCGTCTCGCGGCCGATCCGCAGGATGCCCGCGAAGTGCCCCGCGGGTCCCACCGCGCGCCCGTGGGCGGGAGGAGGGCGATACCGGATCGCGTCGACGAGACGGGCGAGCGCGCGGGCCCGCTCGCCGACGTCCACGCCGGCGCGGGCGTAGGTCCACCCCTCGCCTCGCGACGCCGACGCCATCGGGTGTCCAAGCACGGGAGGGGAATTATGCTTGGCCCGACCCCCGACCCGAGGGCTCTTTACGCCCGCCTTCGTGGGAACGCGCGATGCCGGCCCTCGGCCCGGGACCGCCGGACCCCGACGCTCGTGCGACGGCGCTCATCCTCGCGGGCCGCGCGTGGGTCCGCGGGCGGCTCGAACCGGTCGAGATCGCGATCGGCGAGGACGGTCGCATCCAATCCGTCGGAAAGCTGCGGAGGGGTGCCCCCCGCCACGACGTCGGGGAGTCGGTCATCCTGCCGGCCGCGACGGACCTGCATGTGCACTTCCGCGAGCCCGGGGGACCGGGCGAGGTCGAGAATCTGGCGACCGGCACCCTGCAGGCCGCGCTGGGAGGCGTCACGCTGGTCGGGGACATGCCGAACAACCCGCACGCCATCACCGATCCCGAACGGCTCGAGGAGAAGGCCCGCCTCGTCCCGGGACGCGCGGCGATCGACGTCCTCCTCTACGCGAGCCCGTTCGGCGCCGCGTCCCCGGAGCAGCTCGCCCGGTACGCAGGGGCCTTCAAGCTCTACCTGAGCCCGACGACCGGGATCACCGAGGTGCCCGGACCCGAGGAGACGACCGCGCTCTTGCGTCGTCTGGCGGAGCTCGATCTGCCGCTCTCGGTGCACGCGGAGGATCCGGCGGGGTTCGTCCGCGGGGAGCCCCCCCGCGATCCGGCCGCCTGGGACGCGGTCCGGCCGCCGTCCGCCGAGAGGGCCGCGATCGAGCGCCTGGTCACGGCCCCCCGCGCCTCCGACTCCACGTGGCCCACGTGACGACCGCCGCCGCCGGCGCTCGGATCCGCTCGGCGGGGTTCTCGTTCGAGGCCACCCCCCAGCACCTCCTGCTCAGCGAGCGCTCGAGCTCCGATCCCCGGTTCAAGGTCAACCCGCCCCTCCGCTCCGAAACGGAACGACGCGCGCTCTGGGAGTCGTTCCGCCGAGGAGAGGTCCCGATCCTCGCGAGCGACCACGCTCCCCACTCGGCGGAGGCCAAGGACCGCCCGTTCGAGCGCGCGCCGAGCGGGATGCCGGGGGTCGAGACGATGCTCCCCCTCCTGCTCGCGCGGGTCCGGGCCGGCGCGCTCGATCTCCCGACGCTCATCGCCGCCGCCTGCGACCGGCCGGCGCGCTGGCTCGGCCAGCCGGTCGGGCGGATCGCTCCCGGCCATCGGGCGAACCTGATCGTGGTCGACTTCCGTGCCCGGCACCCGCTCTCCGCGCGCACCCTCCACGCCCCGTGCGGGTGGACGGCCTTCGAAGGGACGGAGGCGATCCTCCCGCGCGAGCACTATCGCGACGGGAAGCGGCTCGTCGAGGCGGGCGAGTTCGTCGGGGCGCTCCGGGGTCGGGTCGTCCGGCCGGAGTTCGCGCCGGGTCCGGGCGGCCCGGGTGCCTAGACCCCGTTCGCCGGCGGCGACCCGGCGTCGTAGCCTTCGCGCGACCCGGACACCCGTCGCGGCGGCCACCCCGGAGCGATCACGCCGGCGATCAGGAGGGCGAGGTAGACCACCCCGACCGCGATCAACGCGAGGAGCGGCACGTTGAGATACACGAAGTACGCCGAGATCACCCCCCAGTGGGACCGGAGGAGGATCCCCGCGTAGAGCAGCGCGAGCGTGTACGGGACCGACCCGAGGAAGGTGAAGATCCCGAAGCGCACGGGATCCATCCGGGCCGTTCCCGCGGGGAAGGAGATGTACGCCCGGAGCACGGGCACCAGGCGGAGGAGGCCGACGGTCGACTCGCCGTGCCGGGCGAAGTAGGTATCGACCCGCGCGAGGTGGCTCGGCTCGATCCGGAGCCGACCGAGGCCGGCCCCCGTGAGACGTTCCCGCCCCCAGCGGCCCACGGCGTACCCGGCGAACGAGCCGACGAGGCCGGCGACGAGCGCCACCGCGAGGGTGCCGAAGAGCGGGAACGTTCCCTCGGCGACCAGAAAGCCCGCGAACGGGAGGATCACTTCGCTGGGCAGCGGGGGGATCCCGAAGTTCGAGACCGCGACGAGCCCAAAGAGGCCGACGAGGCCGGCCGCCGCGAGGGTCGCCACGACGAGCCCGGTGATCGACCCGAGGATCGAGAGCACGGCGCCGTCCCATCCCTCGGCCGATCGGGCGCTAGTGCGGTTCGGCCGGGCCGAAGACGAGGCGGAACGGGGTCGCGAGACGCGGCTCGGTGCGCGCGGGGATCCCGTCGAACTCGAGCGGGAGCGCACAGCCGCCGCAGGCCACGGCCGGGCGTTGCCGGCCGAGCACGATCGAAAGGGCGATCCCGACCTCGATCTCGCGCGGCCGCTCGGGCGACGCGACGACCGCGCGACGGAGCTCCGCGAGGAGGCGGACGTCCTCGGCCGAGGCGGACGTCGAGCTCATCGGTCGTATCGAGCCGGTCGGGGCAGATAACCGTCGCGCGTGAACCGCGGGCTCAGCGGGACTGCCCGCCGTCGCCCTGCGAGCTGTCCGCCGGTGGCTCCTCGCCCTTCTTCGGCGCTCGCTTCAGGATCTCGCCCGAGATCTTGTCGAGCTCCGCCATCAGCGAGTCGATGTCCGGCTCGCCC
>JASHYU010000171.1 GCA_030042855.1 Thermoplasmata archaeon | reverse complement strand
CCGCGACGCGGGCCGCGGGAGCACCGCGACGGGCGGGGCGGCGTACCCGATGCGGTCGCTCGGGAACGAATACTCCTGGGCCAGCGCGGTGGAGAGGTGCGGGTCGTCGGCGAGGAGCAGGTCGGCCTCGGTGAGCGCGGCCCGCTCGAGCCGCCGGACGTTCCGGCGGTCGCGCCACGTGTCGAGTCGGTCGACCCAGCCCGACCGCCCGAGCGGGCCCCGCTCGCGGTCGAACGCGCGGAGCTCGATCGAACGGACGAACGCGACCAGCGGCGGCGCCCCCGCGGACCGACCGGGAGCCTCGAGCGCTCCGAGGCCCGAAGGATCCCGGACGATCAGATCGGCCGTGCGCCGGACCTGGTGGCCGGAGGAGGCGGCGTACGCCGCCTGCTCGACCGCGGCCCCGGGCCGCCGACGCGGGATCGAGACCTCGACCGCGGTGATCCCCGCGGGGAGGGGCCCCCCCTCCGCCCCCTCGGGGCGGAGGACCCGCACGTCGTCCCCCCGCGCCGCGTACGCGCCGGCGATCGCCCACGCCGTCGCCGCCGGATCGTACGGGTCCGTCGGGGGCGGACCCAGCGCGACCACGTCCACCGTCCGGGACGGCATCGGGCGCGTTGGAGTCGGTCGACCCCGAAAAACGTTCTGTCGGACGGCCCCGGTCAGGCGGGGGGCCCGAGCTCGGACAGGAACGACGCCCCGACCATCTCGTTCGCCCCCGGGGCCCCCATGCCGTCGAGGACCGTCGGCGCCACGTCGAGGAGGCTCCGCGCGGGGAGGCTCCGGCCGGGTTCCACGCCGTCGCCCGCCGCGATCAGGATCCCGTTCATCCGGTGGGTGCCCGAGCCGTAGAAGTAGTTTGGCCGGTCGCGGATGAACGACTGCGGGTAGCTGAAATCCATCCGGGGCTCGGTGCCCATCCCGTCGACGCGGATGAAGAGCGCCGGCCCCCGCTCGAGCCGCCGGCCCCGGTAGATCTCGCCCGGCCCGAAGACCTCGATGTGCGCCTCGGGGAACGTCTCGAGCCGCCGGCGGATCTCGTCGACGATCGCGACCCGCCGCGCGGGCGTGAGGTCGGGATTGTACGGGTTCAGATAGATCCCCTCGGGGACCGGGTACGAGAAGGCGACCGACCGGCGCCAGTCGATCTGCCCGCAGACATCCTCGAACGTGGTGGCGCCGCTCAGGTACTGGGCGAAGCGCGCGCGCCGTCCGTCGCGCACGAACCCGGCGATCCGGCGCGTCAGGAGGCGCGCTGGACCGAACCGCTCGGCCTGGAGCATCATCCGCGAGAACAGGCGGCGGCGCACGAGCGTCGCGCTCTCGTGGAACACGAGGAACTTCTCGTCCGCGAGCCACCGGTTGGTGAAGAACTCCGATCGGATCCCGCCGTGGCCGTGGTCGGAGATCGCGAGCGTCACCGCCGGGCCGCCGCTCGACCGGAAGGCGGAGTCGACGTCCCGGCAGGATCGGTCGACCGCGCGCCAGAACTCGAGGAGGTCCCGCGGGATCCGTCCGACGGGCTGGTCGAGCTCCCGCCAGAACTCGTGCTCGATCCGGTCCGTCTCGCGGAAGAGCGTGAACAGGAAGTCCGGCCGGTGGCGCTCGGCCAGCGTCGCGGCCGCGTGGCCCCGCTGCGCCACGGCGCGGGTCGCGTCGGCGACCCAGGACTCGCGCTCGGAGTCGCGGTACGCCGGGAGCTCGGCCGGGTACGTCCCGCCGATCGAGCGCTCGATCTCCGAGCGGACGCTCTTCGGGTACGGTTCGGGGTCCGACGAGAACATGCCCGGCACGACGAAGCCGTGGAGCGGGTAGGCGGTGCGCATCGGGAAGTTGAGCACGCCGACCTTCGCGCCGAGGCGGGACAGCCGATCCCAGATCGCCTCGGCGGGGCGGAACGTCTGGACGAGCCGAGAACGGCCCGGGGGCCCGTCCGGCTCGGTGAACCCGAAGATGCCGAGCTCGCCGGGATCCTTGCCGGTCGCGAAGGAGTACCAGGCCGGGATCGTCTTCGCCGGATAGACCGAGCGGAGCGGCGCCCGCACGCCGCGGTGGACGAGCGAGCGGAGGTACGGGAGCTCGCCGGCCTCCATCAGGGGGTCGAGCAGGTCGAACGTCCCGCCGTCCAAGCCCAGGACCAGGAACCGACGACGCGGGGAGCGCATTCGAACTCCGGAGATTCGGATAACCCTCGATTTCACCGAAGAGGCGCTATAAAGGGTTTCGTCCAAGCCGCGCCGGTCGGGGGCGCGGCGGCGCTCACAGGACCCGGACGGCCTCGAGGTTGTACGGAGCCTTCGACTCGACGTTGAACCGCTTGTGGAGGCTCGAGCAGAGATCGATGATCTTCGATTCCTCGCCGTGGTTCAGGATGACCCGCTGGGGCCGGGGGTCGAGCGAGGCGACGTAGTTCATCAGCTGGACGCGGTCGGAGTGGCCCGAGAACCCCTCGATCGTGGCGAGGTCGATCTGGACCGGCACGGACGACTGCCGGGCGCCGTCGAGGAACGTCGCCTCGGATAGGCCGCGCTGCAGGCGTCGGCCGAACGTGCCCTCCGCCTGGTACCCGACGAAGAGGAGGCCGTTCTTCTCGTCGTTGGCCCAGGCCCGGAAATACTCCATCACCGGCCCCCCGCTCATCATGCCCGACGTCGCGAGGACGATGCACGGCTCCTTCGCGTCGAGGATGCTCGAGCGCATCTGCGAGGAGTCGACGCGGTGGAAGATGTCGGAGAGGAACGGGTTGTCCCCCTGCTGGAAGATCTGGGTGCGGAGCTGGCTGTTGAGGAACTCCGGATACGCCGTGTGGATCGCGGTGGCCTCGAAGATCATCCCGTCGAGGTAGACCGGCACCCGGGGGATCTTCCCCTCGCGCATCTTGTCCTCGAGGACGAGCATCACCTCCTGCGACCGCCCGACCGCGAAGACCGGGACGATCAGCTTCCCGCCCCGGGTGAGGACCTTGGTCGCGAGGGCGCTGAACTCCTCGGTCGCCTGCTGGCGGCTCGGCTGGATGTCGCGGTACCCTCCGTACGTCGACTCGAGCACGAGGGTCTCGAGCCGTGGGAACCGGTTCGTCGC
>JASHYU010000170.1 GCA_030042855.1 Thermoplasmata archaeon | reverse complement strand
ACGACCCCGAGATCCCGATGAACGTCATCGACCTCGGTCTCATCTACGGCTTCGACTGGAGCGCCGCCGGCGCGCTCACCATCCGCATGACGCTCACGAGCCCGGGCTGCCCGGCGGTCGAGGCGTTCACCGAGGAGGTCACCCGGGCCGCGCGCGAGGCGTCCGGCCGACCGGACGTCCGGGTCGAGATCGTCTGGGAGCCGCCGTGGGGGCCGGACCGGATGAGCGAGTTCGCCCGGCGCCAGTTCGGCTACGCCTGACCGGGGGCGCCCCCGTCCCGCCCGGGGTCGGCCCGCTCGGCCTCACTGCACCGGCCCGAACTCGAGGCGGCGGAACGAGGCGACCGCGAGGAAGAACGTGCCCGCACCGAGGGCGGCGAGGATGGCGCCGGCCGTCAGGTCCGACGGGCCGAACGAGTGGGTGAACGCGTCCCGGACGGTGTTCGCGGCGTAGGTGAGCGGATTCGCGTAGACGACCGCGCGCAGCGCGAGCGGGGTCTTCGCGGTCACGGGGTAGTAGACCGTCGAGATGAAGATCAGGAAGTACTGGAGCAGCGACTGGATCGTGAAGTAGAGGTTCGCCGAGCGGATCCGGCCGCCGATCGCGATCAGGAGCGCGCCGAAGAACGTCGCGCCGAGCGCGATCGTGCCCAGGATCACGAGGAGCTCGAGCGTCGAGAGGCTCGGGAGGCCGATGAGGGGCAGCGCGACGAGCGTGAGGATCCCGACCCCGACGAGCGCGAACAGGAGCGTCGTCAGGAGGAGGGCGGCGAGGTACTCCGAGCGCCGGAACGGTCCCGAGAAGATCTGCTCGACCATCGACCAGCGTCGGTCGAGCCAGAACGTCCGTCCGGCGAGGACGGCGCCGGTGATCATCTGGGAGGCGATCATCCCGGGGACGAGGAAGGCGATGTAGCTCCCCGACGAGCCGACCGAGGGGATCAGCTGGTTGAACATCGTCCCCAGGATGACGATCAGGAACGCGGGCTGCCCGAACATCACGAGGAGGGTGATCGGGTCGATGCTCGCCCGGAAGTTCCGGATCACGAGGCGGAGCACCGGCGGGAGCGGCATCACCCGACCCCCGGGCTCGGGAACCCGAGCGGCTGCGGGTCGCTGACGAGGCGGACGAACGCGTCCTCGAGCGTCGCCTCCTGGACCGCGATCCGCTCGAGGTCGATCCCGCGCGCGCCGGCCCAGCGGGCCACCTCGGCGACGAGCGCCTCCGCGTTCTGCGCCCGGAACAGGAGGAGGTCATCGTGCGCCTCCACCAGGACGAACTCTTCCCCGAGCCGCTCGAGCGTGCCGCGGAGGTCGATCCCCTCCGCCACCGAGAGCGGCCGGGCGAACTCGGCCTCGACCGTGCGCGCGCCCCGGTAGGCGCGCTTGATCTCCTCGGGCGAGCCGACCGTCGCGAGACGGCCGAGGTTCATCACGCCGATCCGGTCGCACAGGCGATCGGCCTCGTGGAGGATGTGCGTCGTGAAGACGATCGTGAGCCCGCTCCGGGCACGTCCGGCGAGGTAATCGAGGATCCGGGTCCGCGTCAGCGCGTCGAGACCGACCGTCGGCTCGTCGAGGAAGAGGAGCTCCATCTCGTGCATCAGCTCGCGCGCGACCTGGAAGCGCCGGCGCTCGCCGCCCGAGAGGCCCCACGGACGGCGCTCGCGCATGGGCCCGAGCTCGAACAGCTCGAGCATCTCCTCCGCGCGCGCCTTCGCGACTTCCCGCGGGACCCCCCACAGGAACGCGTAGAGCCGCAGGTTCTCCTCGACGCTGACGAAATCGAGGGACTCCGATTGCAGGACGACCCCCATCCGGGCGCGCTCGGCGCGCCCGCACTGGCGCAGCTCCTTGCCGAACAGCGTCCCGCCACCCTCGGTCGGCGGCAGCAGGGTCGTCAAGAGGCGGACGGTCGTCGTCTTGCCGGCCCCGTTGCGGCCGAGCAGCCCGAAGACCTCGCCCCGGACGAGCTCGAAGTCGAGATGGCGGACCGCGAAGCGGTCGGTCCGGTAGGCGAATCCGAGGTCGCTCGCGCGGACGATGACTTCGCGATCGGTCGTGGTCTGCGCCTCCGCCGAGACTCGGGGGGCTGGGAGCTCGGTGGAGGGGCCAGGGGGCCCGTCCGAGGCCGGGACGCCGCTCCGATGACTCTTGGGTTGCGCCCGTCGTCACGAGCGGTCGAAGGTAACGTTTTCCGTCGAGCGGTGGCCGCTCAGTTTCGTCCCGCGACTGGGCCGCGGCGGCCGGCGTCCGCAGGCGGCGCCCTCCCGAGCCCTCGCCGTTGTGGGTGACCCGAGCTCCGACTCCCGGCCCACAGGTTCTTCCGCAGAACGCGGGATAGTACGTATCTTACGCTCTTGGAGCGGGTTGCTTATGTCGAGTGCGCGGGCGGCGAGCCGCGAGCCGGGACCGAAGGGCCTGGTACGACACGGCTGGAACCGGGCCTCGGTCTACTACCGGCCGGGGCCCTCGGGACCGGACGTGTTCCACCACACCCTCTCGGACCACGAGGAGTGGCTCCAGCCGTTCTTCCGTTACCTCGAGCCGGGCAGCGACGTGCTCGATCTCGGGTGCGGCTGCGGCATACCGGACTCGCGCCTGCTCTCCGAGCGGTTCCGGGTCACGGGCGTCGACCTCTCCGACGTCCAGATCGAGCGGGCGCGCCGCTACGTGCCCCACGCGCGGTTCCTTCGGGCGGACATGTCGTCGATCCGGTTCCCGCCCGAGTCGTTCGCGGGGGTCGTGTGCCTCTACGCGCTGATCCACGTGCCGCTCGACGAGCAGCGCGCGCTCCTCGGGCGGATCTACCGCTGGCTCCGGCCGGGCGGCCTCGTGCTCGTGACCACCGGGGAGACGGCGTACACCGGCGTTGAGGAGGACTGGCTCGGCTCGAACGCGAAGATGTACTGGAGCCACGCCGACGCGGCGACGTACGCCCGATGGTTCGCCGAGGTGGGGTTCGCCCGCGTCCGGCGTCGCTTCGTGCCCGAGGGGGACGGGGGCCACGCGCTCTTCCTCGCCCGCAAGGTGGGCGGGGACCTCGAACCGCGGGCGATCGCCCGGCCCATCCCGGCGTAGGGCGACGGCGTACCGACATCGACCGGGCCGTTTCGGCATCTCCCCGAAATCCGGATACCCCCCGTCGGTCGTCGGGGGGAGCACGTCCGCCTTTCCGGTGCGCGTGTTTCGGACCCCGAACGGCTACCTCGCCTGGGCGGACGGACTCGGGACCGTTGAGGGCCGGACGCTCGCCGAGACGCGTCGGGCGGCCCGCCGTCTGGTGGAGACGGTCGTCGCGGGGGCGTTCCCCGACCGCCCGTCGGTCGACGGGACCGGCACCTGGGAGATCCTCGAGTTCCGTCTCGACGTCCGGCGCCGCCTCCCGCCCTCGGCAGGTCGGAAGGCGCCTCGCGGGACGCGGTCCGCGTTCCCGGCCGGTCCGGGCCGCCGGAACCGCGACGGGACGGCGCGGCCGCGCACGCGGATCAGGGCCGCATCTGAAGCTTCGGGACCTTGAGCTGCCAGTTCCAGTAGTGCGCCTCGGGAAAGCCGCACCAGCGGACGCGGACCTCGCGGTCCTCGTAGTGGCTCACCGGCTTCCCGCACTTCGGGCACCGTTCGACGGGCATCCGATCGATCCACCACCGCCCGGGCCCGGGCGGCGACGACCGAGGCGCCGGGAGCGGAAAAATGCCGTCGTGCGCGCCGGATCGTCGGCCCCTCGACCCGGGAGGGCACCGGGCGGGGTCCTAGGTCCGCAGCCACCCGAGCTTCAAGAAGCAGTACGTGACGAAGACCATGCTCAGCACGACGACGAGGATGATCTCCCAGAGATCGAAGACGAACGGCCCGCTCACCCCGAGGAGGCCGCCGATGGTCGCGGGGATGATCGCGATCGCGGTGATGACGGCGAGGATCTTCAGGATCCGGTTGGTCTCGAACGATGACTGGTTGATGTAGACGTCGACGATCGTGCCGATGCGCTCGGTCGAGTCGTTGGCGATCTCGGAGAGGAAGCCGGTCTCGTCGGCGAGCGTCTCGAAGCGGCCCTTCGCCTCGTCGTCGATCCCCTCGAGCGGAATGCGGCCCGAGTTCAGCCGGCCCATGAGCTCGCGGAAGTGCACAAGGTTCGTCGCGAGGCGCCCGACCGTCTTCTGGAGCTCGTACATCCGGGCGAGGAAGTCCTTCGG
>JASHYU010000169.1 GCA_030042855.1 Thermoplasmata archaeon | reverse complement strand
GGGCGCGTGTCGATCGCTTTCCGTCGCCGAACTGTGCCGCGCGTGCTCGCCTTGGGGACCGTTCTTCTGTTAGCGGGCCTGGGCCTGGCCGTGGGCTCGACAGGCCCTGCGGCGGCCCCGGGCGCGGCGGGAGGGGATCCGGGGGTTCCGATCGCGTTCTCGGTCACCCCCTCCTTTGTTCCGCCGACGTCGGTCGTGGATCCGACCCTCGGGATCGAACCGCTCCCGCCCCAGTTGGCCGCGGCCGGGCCCGACCGCCCCGCCGTTCCCTCGACGGGGGCCGTGGAGAACGAACGGACGGGGGCCGGTTATCTCGGCGTGACCGGAGCGGTCGTCGGCAGCCTCAACGGGTACGGTTCGGTGCCCCTGTTGAGCGGCGTCGCGGTCACCGCCTATGGGTCGCCGTGCTCCCCGGCGCCTCCCTCGCCCGTGAGCTGCCCGGCCCTGAACGCGACGTCGACCGGTCCGAGCGGGACGTTCTCGATGAACCTCTCCTCGGGCGCGACGTACTACGTCGCCGCGAGCCCCGACCCGTCGCTCACCGGTCCGGGATATCCCGACGGCTTCGGCGGCGCGGTGGCCAACGTCACCGTGCGTTCCGGCACGAACGTCCTGCTCACCGTCTATCCCGAGGTGGCGTACGGCAACACGTCGATCGTGCTGCCCGACTATGCGTGCGATGCGGTGTACCTCGACGACTCCTCGAGCGGCGGGGGGCCGGGGTGCCAGAACCCCGTCCTCTCCTGGACCCAGAGCGGGGCGTACTACCTCACGTCGGCGAACCAGCTCGCGTTCTACTCGTTCGCGAACCGGACGCTCGACAACCTCACGGGCTGGACCCCGCTCTACCAGGGATTCCCGAACTATCCCATGATCCCGAACGAGCTCATGATCACGCAGGACGGATCGTACCTCTACGGCTGGGGGACGCTCACGAACAAATCCACGACGATCACCGCGGAGGCCGTGAACGTGACCACGCACCAGCGGTTCGAGTACAACTTCACCGGGGTCAGCACCGGCAGCGTCGTTTCGAACGGCCAGGTCCAATTGACCGGGTGGGACGGGAACGATTCCGAGCTCACGCTCATTCTCGCGAACGGGAGCATGATCGGCCACTCGCTCTGGAGCGCTTCCCAGCGGTATGTCGGGATGCTCGACTACTTCGAGGCGAACAACGTCTACTGGGAGCCCTACCTGAATGGGTACATCGACGTCCAGGCGGACGGAAGTGCGAGCGACGGGATCGAGGAGTGGCAGCTCTCGGGCCCGACGAACGGGAACCTGGTGCGGACGTACCACGGCACCTGGGGCTCGGGGATCGTCGTCAACGGCGTCAACGGGATCGCGTTCAACGTGACGTCCCGCGAGCTCTCCGTCCAGTCCGAGTGGTCCGGAGTAACGTACGCCGTGAACGGGACCGGAGCCCTCACCACGCTCCTCAACGTCACGAATCACTACCCCCGCGGCCCGCCGCCGGCCGTGCCGATCGGACCGGTCGCCGCCTCGGACCGGCCGTCGCTCGTCGCGTCCGGGCCGATGGTGGGCGGCAACTACGAGGGGTTCGGGAACGACTCCTGGCTCATCAGCATGACCCCGGGGCACGTCGGGTTCCTCTCGACGAACGTCAGCCCCTACCTCTATCCCGACAACTCGATCGGAGGGGTCCCGGTCTACTCCTGGCTCCAGTGGTCGCAGGAGGGACAGTTCTACAACGCGTCGTACCTCATCGCGCCCGACTCGTACAACTGCGAGCGGGAATTCCACGGCGCGTGCACGATCAACGGGAGCGACGGGGCCCCGGTGGGGACGATCTGGTGGATGTGGCAGCTCGGGCTCCCCGAGTTCCCGGGGCCCGCCTCCGCCGCGCTCGCCGACACGCACGCGCCCCCGTCGACCAAGATCACCGCGGCGCACGCGACCAGCTCGACGATCGCGCTGACCTGGCAGCCGCCGAACGCGACGCCCCTCGTCAACTACACCGTGGCCTGGGGCAACACCACGTCGTACACCCACTTCGCCTCGGTGGGACCGGCGAACGACTCGTTCACGATCGTCGGGCTCGCGCCCTCGACCCACTACGACGTCTCGGTGGAGGCGTGGAACCTCCACTTCCACGGTGCGAGCAGCGGGATCCGTTCGGCCACCACGACCCGGGCCGAGTTCACCGTCACGTTCCACGAGAAGGGACTCCCGTCGAAGACGCCGTGGAACGTCACCCTCGGCGCGTCGACCCGCCCCGCGACGAACGGGACGATCAAGTTCACGGTCACCCCCGGCACGTACTACTACACGGTCGCGACCCCGGTGAGCGGGGCGACGACCGGTTCGTTCCTCGTCGACCGGAGCAGTCTCTCGGTCTCCCTCGTCTTCTATCACGTGAAGTTCCGTGAGTCGGGGCTCCCGTCCGGAACGAAGTGGGAACTCGCGACCAACGACGTCCGCCTGAACGGGACGGGCCGGACCCTCTCCTTCTACCTCCCGAACGGCTCGTACGGCTACCTCGCGGTCCCGGACCGCGCGTCGTACCTCAACGCGACGGGATCGTTCGAGGTGAGCGGCGCCGCCGAGACCGTACCGGTCACCTTCTCCGCGGCGGGCGCGGAACCGGCGTCCGGTCCGCGAACGCCGTCCCCGGCAACGTCCGGCACGACGGACGCGACCGGTATCGCGCGCATCGGTTTCGGCTGGGGCGTCCTGGGCACGTTCCTGACGGAGATCCCGCTCCGCCGGCGCGCCGTCCCGGCGCCGCACGCTCCCGGCCGCCCGGGTACGGTGCGATGAGAGTCGCCGCCACCGCCGGTGGCTTTAGATAGCTCGGCGATTCGCCCCGGCCGCTGCGGGCATAGTGTAGTCTGGTTATCACATAGGCTTGCCAAGCCTATAACTCGGGTTCAAATCCCGGTGCCCGCACCTTCGAACGCCCCGCGGCACCGACGAGATCCGGGATCCTGCGTCGCCTCGAACGTACCGTAAAGAGCTCGGCCGATGTGGCGCGTCCATGCGCGTGGCGCCGCGTCTTCGAACGTGGTTGACCGGCCGGGCTTCCGACCCGAGCGTTCGACTGCGGTTCCTCACCGAGGTCGAGGGTCGACCCCGCACCGACCCGGCCGTCCGGGCGGCCCGGCGCGGGGTCGGCCGCACCGGTTGGGCGGCCAGCATCCTCGAGCAACAGTTCCCCGACGGCCACTGGGTCACGCCCGGATCCTCCGAGCACGAACTGTACCGTCCGAAGTACATCGTTCTCAACTGGCGGATGATCGTGCTCGGCGACCTCGGGCTCGATCGGCGCGATCCGCGGGTGCGTCGCGCCGCGGAGCTCTGGCTCCGCCGATGGAGCGGCCCCCGCGGCGATCTCTCGGGTCGCAACGGCGAGGTCTGCGTGACGGGCAACGCGGTACGGACGCTGGTGCGCTTCGGCTACCTCGACCATCCGGCCGTCCAACGCTCGATCGCCTGGCTCCTCCGGGACCAGAAGCCGGATGGCGGGTGGCACTGTTTCCCTTCCCGGACGGGGACGCTGGACGGCTGGGAAGCGCTCGCCGCGTTCGCCGAGATCCCCGTGGGGTCGCGCGACGCCGCCCTCCGCCGCTCGATCGAGCGCGGCGCGGAGTTCTTCCTCCACCGTCGCCTGATGAACGAGGGCCGGACGCGGTACGCCCCGTGGTTCCGGATCCACTATCCGAACCATTACTACTACGACGTGCTGGTCGGCCTCCGGACCCTCACGAACCTCGGCTACGGCGCGGATCCGCGGCTCCGACCGGCGCTCCGCTGGCTCGCGGAAAAGCGCCGCCCGGACGGCACCTGGGCGCTCGACGCGGACCAACCGGACTGGCAGGACAGCGCATTCGACTACCCCGGACCGGTCTACCCGCTGCGGATCGAGAATCCGGGCGCGCCGAGCCGGTGGGCCACGGTGGAGGCGCTGAGCGTCCTCGCGCGCTGCGAGGCGGCGCGGTCGACCACCGGCGGCTGAGGTCGCTCCCCTCGTCCGCCCACGCCCCCTGACGGGCGACCCGGGCGGGGCCGCACGTCTCGATCGGGGGACCCGGAGGATCGCGCTCGACCGAGCGGCTCGCCTACCGATGCCGCACGCGGCTGGGCGCCTCGGCCTCCCAGCAGGTCAGGATGGGGCCGCCGGGAACCCGCACCACGAAGAAGCTGCCCATCCCCGGCGCCTCGACGCGCGGAAGGAGGAGCGAACCGCCGGCGCGCGTCGCGCGCTCGAGCGTCGAGCCGAGGTCGACAACGCGAACGCGACCGACCTGATCCGGCGCCTCCGACTTCGGAGCCGAATGGAGCCGGCCCTGCCCGCCCTCGGGCGTCTGGAACTCGAGCTCGCCCCCCGGGGTCGGGACCGCCGGCGTCCCAAAGCTCCAGCCGAACACGCTCTCGCAGAACTGGCGGGTCGACACCGGATCGTCGCTCGAGAGCTCGAGGAACGTCGGCGTTCCGTTGCGAGGTCGGCTCGGAGGGGACTCGGTGGGGTCCATGGTGGGGGGATCTTCCGTCCGCCGCCCGCGCCGGCTCGGTCCGCGGGGGCTCGGCCGGCACGAGAGGACGAGAGAATAAACGTATCGTCGTCCGCCCGTCCCGGGCGGCGGGGCGGGCCGGGTCGTCCGGCTCGACTTCGGCGTGCGCCTTCCCGCCCGCCGGCGCCGTGACGCGACGCTTTTGGGTGGGAAGTGATACAGCCGGTGATGGCGCGGCTGCGGACCGTGACGGTCCCGGGGCATCGCTCGTTCGAATACGTCGCCCAGGGCCGGGGCCCCGCGACGCTCCTCGTCCACCCCGGTGGTCCCGGACTGACCTATCACTACCTGCGCGGCCTGCTCCGCCTCGCCAACTCCCACCTGCGCGTGATCCTGTTCAATCCGCGCGGGGTAGGGCACAGCTGGGCGCCCAAGAACCGGAGCGAGTACACGATCGGCAATCTCGCGGAGGATGTGGAGGCGATCCGGCGGGCCTTCGGGATCCGCGAGCTGCACCTGCTCGGCTACTCTGCCGGCGGCTTCGTCGCGCTCGAGTACGCGCACCGCTACGAGCGGCGGCTGACCTCGCTCCTGCTCTGCGCGACCGCCGGCAGCGGCGAAGAGGTCCGGGCCGCGAACCGCCTGATGCTCTCGTCGGCCCCCCCGAAGCTGAAGACCCGCCTCCGGGAGCTCTCGCGCGCGAAGGCGTACGACTCTGCCGAGTACCAGCGACTCGTCGAGCGGATCGCGCAACCGTTCCAGAACCGGTTCCTCACCTCGACCCCGGCCGACTGGAAGGCGACCCGGATCTTCCCCACGGTCTACCACGCGATGATGACCCGGACCGGTGCGGAGTTCGTCGTCGACGGCACGATCGCGTCCTGGGACGGCCGGAAGTACTATTCGAGGATCGAGACGCCGAGCGTCGTGGTCGTCGGAAAGTACGACTACTTCCTCGAGCCGTCGATGGAGATGGCCGAGCGGATCGAACCCGCCCACCTCCGCGTGCTCCCCCACAGCAGCCACCTCGAGGTCCTCGAGCAGCCTCGCGAGTTCCTCGGTACGATCCGCGAGTTCCTCGAGGACGTGACCGGCGGCTGACCTCCCCGAGCCAGCGCGATAGCGGTAAGACCCCGGCGGGCCCTAGTGCGGCGAGGCGACGACATGGCGGACGACGACCCCACCGCGACCCTGAGGCTCCGCCTCGCGCCGGCGGCGCGCGAGGCGCTGAAGGAGGCGCTCGCGGGCCGCCCGGCCGGCTCGGGGGTCCGGGTCTGGGTCGAGCGGGGCATGCGACCCCACGCCCAGATGATGATCGACCACCCGTCGCACCGCGACGTCCCGCTCGAACTGGAGGGGATCCCGCTGCTGCTCGACCGCAGCACCCTCCAGTTCCTTCGGGACGCCGAGATCCGCTACCACGCGGACCACCACCCGCCGGGGTTCGAGGTCGTCGGCCCGTTCCTCCCGTCGGTCGTCGCGCCCCCCCCGCCTCCCCCGGCGACGCCCTCCGCGCCCGGCGCGGCCCCGGCCGCCCCGGCGAGCGCCGCGCACGCGGCGATCGAGGAGAAGATCCGGGCGGCCCTCAAGAACATC
>JASHYU010000168.1 GCA_030042855.1 Thermoplasmata archaeon | reverse complement strand
TACGCCGACGTGGAACCCGCGCGGGTCGACCGATGGATCGCCCGAGGATCCGGGCTCCGGGACCTGGTCGCCGAGCTCGAGCACGAGGATCGGGTGGATCGGATCCCGTACGGCGAACTGGACCCGATCTCGTTCACCGACCTCGACACCGCGGACGACTACGCCCGGGTCACGGCCCGACCGAAGGCCAATTAAATACGGCCGGGCGCTCGCTCCGAGCGGTCCTCCGGCGTTCGTTCCCATGGTCCGCGTGGAGCTCGAAGGGCAGTCGCGCGAGGCGCCCGACGGTGTCTCGGTGCTCGAGTTCCTCCGCTCCGAGGGTCGCTCGGTCCCGAGCTTGTGCTACCACCCGAAGCTCGGACCCCTCCAGACCTGCGACTGCTGTCTCGTGCAGGTCGATGGCCGGATCGTACGCGCCTGCGCGACGCCGCTCCGGGACGGGGGGAAGATCGTTGCGGCCAGCCCCGAGGTGCGCGCGGCCCAACGCGCCGCGCTCGACCGCGTGCTCGAGCAGCACGAGCTCGCCTGCACGATCTGCGACCGGAACAATGGGGACTGCGAGCTGCACACCACGGCCCTTCGGATGGGCGTTCGCGCCCAGTCCTACCGGCCGAAGCCGTACCCGATCGACGACTCCAACCCGTTCTACGTGTACAACCCGGGCCAGTGCATCCTGTGCGGCCGCTGCGTCGAGGCGTGCCAGGACCTGGTGGTGAACGAGGTCCTGCACATCGACTGGAACCTCTCCCCGCCCCGCGTCGTGTGGGACGACGGTGTCCCCATCGACCGCTCGTCGTGCGTCTCCTGCGGCACCTGCTCGACCGTCTGTCCGGTCGACGCGATGATGGAGGTGACGATGCGCGGCCGCGCGGCCCACTTCTCGAACGTCGCCCCCACCACCCGGGAGCGCCTCGTGACGTGGGCGAAGACCGTGTCGCCGGATCTCGGCCCTCTCTGGCTCACGAGCGAGATCGAGGCGGCCGCTCGGTCGGGGTCGATCCGCCGCACGAAGACGGTCTGCACGTTCTGCGGGGTCGGCTGCTCGTTCGAGGTGTGGACGAGGGGCCGGGAGATCCTCAAGGTACTGCCGAAGGCGGAGTCGCCGGCCAACGGCGTGATGTCCTGCGTGAAGGGCAAGTTCGGCTACGACTTCGTGAACAGCCCCCAGCGGCTGACGGAGCCCCTTCTGCGGGACGGCGACCGATTCCGCGAGGCGGGGTGGGACGAGGCGCTCGATCGCGTGGCCGGCCGCCTCCGGGAGATCCGCGCGAAGTACGGTCCCGACGCGATCGGCGTGATCGCGACGTGCACGGGGACGGACGAGGAAGGGTACCTCACGCAGAAGTTCGCGCGCGCGGTGATCGGGACGAACAACGTCGACAACTGCGCGCGCTACTGTCAAGCCCCCGCGACCACCGGGTTGTTCCGCACGGTCGGCGTCGGCGCCGATCCGGGAACGATGACCGACATGGAGTCGACGGACCTCCTGATGACGATCGGGTCCAACGCGGCGGAAGCCCACCCCGTGCTCGCGGGGCGGGTGAAACGGGCGCAGAAGCTGCGGGGCCTGAAGCTCCTGGTCGTGGATCCCCGACGGCACGAGCTCGCCGAGCGCGCGGGTCTCTTCCTCTCCCCGCGTTCCGGGACGGACCTCGTCCTCCTGAACGCGGTGAGCCGCTACCTGATCGACCAGGGCTGGGAGGATCGTACGTTCATCGAAGGTCGCACGATCGGGTTCGACGCGTTCCGTCGGGGCCTCGACCGCTACACGCTCGACTACGCGCAGGAGATCACGGGCGTGCCCCGGACCGAGATCGTCCGGATGGCCGAGATGTTCCACGCGGCGAAGTCGGCCTGCATCCTCTGGGCCATGGGCGTGACCCAGCACCAGAACGGGAGCGATACGTCGACCGCGATCTGCAATCTCCTTCTCGTCACCGGCAACTTCGGCCGACCGGGCACCGGGGGCTACCCGCTGCGGGGACACTGCAACGTGCAGGGGGTGAGCGACTTCGGGTGCCTCCCGGCGTTCCTCCCCGGGTATCAGAAGGTCGACGACCCCGAGGTGCGCGCTCGATTCGAGGTCGAGTGGGGGACGCCGGTCCCGGTGCGCAAGGGTCTCACGAGCACCGAGATGATCGACGCGATCCTCGACGGGCGGCTCCACGCGCTCTACATCCTGGGGGAGGACAAGGTGCTCGCCGACGCGGACGAGTCGAAGGTCGCCCGGGCGCTCGAGCGGCTCGACCTGCTCGTCGTGCAGGACCTCTTCCTGACCCGGACCGCGGAGTTCGCCGACGTCGTCCTGCCGGTTGCCGCGAGCCTCGAGAAGGAGGGGACCTTCATCAGCACCGAGCGACGCCTGCAACGGCTCGACCGGGCGTTCCCTCCGCTGGGACACGCGCGCACCGACGGGGAGATCGTGACGGAGCTGGCTCGCCGGTTGGGCGCCGAGTGGAACTACTCAGGCCCCGGGGACGTCCTCGCCGAGGTGGCGCGGGTCACCCCGACGTTCGCGGGCGCCTCGTTCGAGCGTCTCGAGGGGTTCCGCAGCCTCCTCTGGCCGATCCGGCCCGACGGCACCGACACCCCCGTGCTGCACACCGAGCGGTTCAACTTCCCCGACGGCAAGGCCCGGTTCTTCCCCGTCGATTACACGCCGCCGGCCGAAGTCGGCGCCGAGTTCGACCTGACGCTCGACAACGGCCGGCTGCTCGAGCACTTCCACTGGGGGAACATGACCTACGAAGACGCCGGGATCGTCCACAAAGTGCCCGGCACGTTCGTCGAGGTCCCGACCGCGCTCGCGTCGGCCCGCGGCCTACGGGAGGGCGACCGAGTCCGGCTCGTCTCCCCGACCGGCGCCGCGAAGGTCCGGGTCCACGTCTCGGACCGGGTCCAGGGTACAACGCTCTTCCTCACGCTGCACGACCGCGGCGAAGCGGCAGTGAACCGCCTGACGCCCGACTTCCGAGACGGGCCCACGACGACCCCCGATTACAAGGGCACTCGGGTGCGGATGGAGCGGATCGAGGACGGCTCACCGCTCGAGTCCCCGGTGCCGCCCGCGAGCCCGCACGGCAAACCCCGGATCGCCCAGGTCGGGGTCCGGGTCGACGCGAAGTGGGCCCGACCCGACTATCGACCTCCCGGAACCTAGCATGGCGTGTCCCATCTCGACCCGTCCGGCGCGCTCCCCACCCATCGAGTGGAGCGAAGCGCTCGCGCCCGAGCTGGCGGAGTCGGCCGCCGCGATCCGGGAACTGCTCGAGCTCGTGCGCCTGCTCGACGAGCGCGGCGTCCTCCGGTTCTCGTCGGACCTCCTGCGCGAGGAGGACCGGGTGGTGGCCGTCCTCACCGATCGCCTCTCGGCCGGCGACGTCCGGCGGGCGATCCGGAACCTCGAGGTCCTCGTGAAGACGTTTCGCGACCTCGATCCCGGGACGCTGGGCGCGCTCGCGCGGGGCATGCCGGCCGCGCTGAGCGAGGCCCACCGGGCGGAGCGGGACCGTCCGATGGGGATCTTCGAGATCGTGAGCACGCTCCGGGACCCGGAGGTGAACCGGGGGGTCCGCATGGTCCTCGGGTTCCTGCGGGGGATCGGGCGGGACGCGCCGCCGCCCGCATGACCGACCCTCCAGCCGACTCGACCACGACGGTCGAGGCCATCCGCTGGTCCGCGGTGACCCCCGGCCGCCCGCTCGCGATCGCGGCGGCCGAGACGGTGGTCACGGAGGAGCCGCTCGAGATCCGTCTCGTGCACGGCGACCGCGCGGAGACGGTCAGCGTGACCATGCGCACCCCGGACCGCGACGAGGACCTCGCCGTCGGCTTCCTCTTCACCGAGGGGATCCTGTCGGATCCCGGCCAGGTCGAGCGGATCGACTCGCACCGGGCGCGCGGGGACCACATCGTGGACGTGGTCACCCGGACACCGGTCGCGGTCGACCCGGACCTCCGCCGTCAGTTCCTCACGAACTCGAGCTGCGGGGTCTGCGGACGCTCGCTCGTCAAGGGGCTCTACGCGGCCCGCGGCGGCCCGGTCGTGAGCGACCTCACGGTGACCGCCGGCCGGCTCGCGGGTCTGCCGGGCCGCCTTCGGTCGGCGCAGCGGCTGTTCGATCGCACGGGCGGGCTCCACGCCGCCGGACTGTTCGACGCCGAGGGCGCCCTCGTCGAGGCCGCCGAGGACGTCGGCCGGCACAACGCCGTGGACAAGGTGATCGGCGCGCGGTTCCGCGCCGGCCGGCTCCCCGAGTCGCGGGCGGTCCTCCAGGTGAGCGGACGGGTCAGTTTCGAGATCGTCCAGAAAGCGGGCGCCGCGGGCATTCCGATCGTCTCCGCGGTGAGCGCACCGTCGAGCCTCGCGATCAGCGCCGCGGATCGCCTGGGTCTCACCCTCGCCGCGTTCGTGCGGGACGACCGCCTCACGGTGTACGCCCACCCGGAACGGGTCGTCGACGCGACGTCGGGGTGAATCCGGGCTCGTCCGAAGGGCCGGGACCGGACTTTCCGGCTAGACGGGACCCGTGGGTCCGGCCGTGACCGTGATCGCCGTGCGGCCGTCGATCGCCGTGCGGGCGGCGTCGCGCACGTCGTTCGCGCTCACACCGCGAAGGATCGCCGGCCAGCGGGCCCAGTAGTCGAGCGGGAGCTGGTGGTACGCCACGTCGACCGCGAGCTCGTGGGCCTCGGCCGTCGACTCGAGGGCGAGCGGGAGCTCGCCGATCGTGCTCTCGCGGATCGTGCCGAGCTCCCCCGCGTCGACGGCGGTCCGATCGAGGCGGGCGATCTCGGCCCGGAGCATGGGGACGACCTTGCGC
>JASHYU010000167.1 GCA_030042855.1 Thermoplasmata archaeon | reverse complement strand
GCGGCGGCTCGCGCTCGGCCGGGCCGTGATCGTCGAGATCGTCGGCGCCGCCGGGCCGGTCCCGGCGGAGACGATCGAGGACCTGTGGGACCCCCCGCCGCCGCCCTCGGACCTCCCGGAGTGGATCGCCTCGCTCGTCGCGGACGGCACGCTCGTGGGCCACCGGACGGCCGGGGGCCGCATCGCCTACCGGCTCGCGCCGGAGCCGCCAGCCGGCCCGCATCGGGTCGTGGTGGACGCGGCCGCGGTCGACCGCGCGATCGCGCGGCGCGAGGCGGCGGTCCGCCGGGAGGACGCGCGCGAGGAGCGCTAGGCCGGTTCGCGCCCGACGAGATCGTAGTAGCGGTAGGCGGCCTCGCCGGCCGCGAAGCAGTACTGGAGCTTCGTGAACTCGCGCTTCAGTTCCGCGGCGCCGCGGGCGACCTCCTCCGTCGATCTACCGCGGTGGAGGAGGTCGTCGACCAGCTCGGCGATCCGCCGCATCTCTCGCTCGCCCATCCCGACGCGCGTCACCTCGGGGGTCCTGAGGCGGATCCCGCCGGGATGCTTCGGGCTCTTGTCGCCGGGCAGGAGGTTCTTGTTGGAGATGATTCCCGCGTCGGCGAGCCGGCGCGCGACCGCCTCGCCGCCGCCCTCCCGCTCGACCCGGACCGCGATCGTGTGCGATCGGGTGAACCCGAGGTCCGCGGCGAGGACGTCGAAGCCACGGTCGTGCAGCGCCTGCGCGAGCGCGCGCGCGTTCGCGATCGTATGGCGGGCGTAGTCCCGCCCGAACTCGAGGTGCTCCGCGAGGCTCACCGCGAGCGCCGCCATCTCGTTCAGGTGGTGGTTGCTCGTGACGCCCGGGAACGCGCCGCTCTGGAGCTTCTTCACGACCTCGGGGTCGTCGGTCTCGCCGAGCAGGATCCCGTGCTGGGGGCCGGGGAGCGTCTTGTGGGTCGAGGCGCTCATCACGGTGCACCCCTCGTGGAGCGGGTCCTGGAACTCCCCGCCCGCGATCAGCCCGAGCACGTGCGCGCCGTCGAACCAGGCGCGCGCGCCGATCGCTTCGAGCGTCGGGCGCAGTTCGTCGATCGGCATCGGGAAGAGGAACAGGGAGAGGCCGAACAGGCAGAGCTTCGGCCGCACGGCCTTGAGGATCTCCTTCGTCCGCGCGACGTCGATCGTCATCCGCTCCGCGTCCCACGCGTAGTAGACCGGCTTCACGCCGCGCAGGCCGAACGCGCCGAAGCCGGCGCTCGAGATGTGCGCGCCGTCCGCGAGCCGGCTCGTCCCGACGAGGTCGCCGGGCTCGGCGAGCGCCTTCAGGACCGCGAGGTTCGCGACCGTGCCCGAGATCGGCCGGACGTCCGCGAACGAGCAGCGGAACAGCCGCCGGGCGAGGTTCAGGCAGAGGGTCTCGACCTCGTCGACCTGCTCGTTCCCCTCGTAGTAGCGCTCCCCGGGGAGCCCTTCCGCGTACCGCGAGTGGAAGTCGCTGATCAGGAGCTCCTTCGCGTAGGGCGAGAGGAGGTTCTCGCTCGCGATCAGCGGGATCGACCGCTCGAACCGCTCGGAGTGCTGGCGGGCGAGCGCGCGGACCTGCCCGACCGTCCACGCCATCTCGCCGGGCGAGGTCGCGAGGGAGGGGGCGGCCGACCCCCCCACCCCTCCGTTTCCACTGGAACTCTTGCGGCGGGCCGGCATCCGAGCGGACCCCGGGCGCGCGTCCCGGGTCGGGGGGGTGCAGCCCGTCGCGTCCATATATGGAACGTGGACGTCCCCCGCGCCCGATGCCGTCGGCGCCCCCGCCACCGGTCCGGCCCTGGCGGGTGCAGCGTCGGTTCTACGTCCCGTACCACGACCTGGACGTCCTCGACCACCTCAACCACGCCGCCTACTTCGTCTACATGGAGACGCTCCGCTGCGACTACTACCTCCCGCTCACCGGCGGCGACCTCGATCCGACCCACCTCGACATCATCATCGCCGAGGCGGCCTGCCGCTACCTCGCCCCGGTCGCCTATGGCTCCGAGCTCCTAGGCGAGGTCGCCCCGGCCGCTCCGCCGGGCCGGACCAGCTTCACGCTCCTCTACCGGTTCACCCTTCCCGGCACGGGCACGGTCACCGCCCGGGGCCGGACGGTCGTGGTCACGTACGACTACGCGAAGGGCGCGAAGAAGGAGATCCCCGCGGACCGTCGCGCGGTCCTGGAACGGGACGCGGTAGACCCGGCGACCGAAGGCTGGTAGGTGGACGTTCCACTGGAAATGGGGGGGTGGGGGGGCCCCCGGGGGCCCCGGGCCTAGTACGCCGGGTGGAGCCGGTCGGTCGTCGGCAGAGTCGGCCAGGGTACGGGCTCGACGAACGACCCCTCTTCCGTCACGGTCTCGACGCGGTAGAAGACCCTGGTCCCCTTGAGGGCCACGTGGATCTTGCCGAGCATCGTGCGGAACTCCTCCTCCGTCGTCCACTCGAAGGCGAGGTCGTGCGGGCCGACGATGAACGGAAGGCCGGCCGTCGACTTGAGCCGCTTCGAGATCTCGAGCGGGGATTCCGAGTCCGGCGTGAAGTAGAGGTCGACGTAGCTGTGCATGGCCTGTCGGTAGTGGTGAACGCGAGGAACGCCTACTTAAATTTCCCGTTCCGCAGCTCGGACCGCGTCGCGCGATCGGGCGCGGAACGGCCGGGGCGGGTGCTAGGCCAGCAGGATTGCCGCCCGGTCGAGCCACGCGGTGACCCCGCACGCTCCTCAGCCCCGTCGCCCCGCCAGCGTCGACGGGTCACGGTAAGGCTGCTCCCGTCAGGACCTGACCCGGTGCCCGTGATGGTTAACCGCTAGGGCGCTCCTCCGAGCGCCCGTCGCGATGCCCGCGGCCCAGCGGAACAGAGCGTCGACGGAGCTATGCGAGACGCGTCACTCGCCCGAACGTCGCTCCTGCCTGTCACCCCCGCTAAGGACGGTTTCGGTGTGTAAGGGGACGCCCAACCCCCCGGTCCAGCCTAGCGAAGAGAGGAGCCCTCCGCGGGTACATAGAGCTTAGTGCGCGGCCGGATCGTCGGGTTCCGCGCGCTCCCGCTCCCCTTCGCCGACCGGCGTGGCGCGGGTCCCGGGGCGGCCCCGATCCCGGGACGGGAGGAGCGCGACCGCGACGAGGACGGCCACGCCCCCGAGCGCGACCCCGAGACCGAGCACGAGCGCGCTCGCGAGCGAGAAGCCGATCACGATCAGCGCGAGGCCGCCGACGAGGCCGAGCCAGCGGAGGAGGAGCGCGCCGCTACCCGGACGCACGGACGCCTCGCGCCGCCTCGACGGAGGGGGCGAGCCGGATCGGGAAGTTCACCGAGTTCGCGAGGAAGCAGCGCGCGTGGGCCTCGGCGTGCAGCGCGATCGCCCGGTCCGGGTCCCCGGCGCTGATCCGGACGCGGGGGCGGAGGGTCGCCTCGGTGAACCGGCCGCCGTCCGCGCCGTCCTCCTCCATCGTCCCCTCGGCCTCGTCGGCGTACTCGGTCACGACGATGCCGTTCACCGCGCACAGGTGGAGGTACCACAGCATGTGGCAGGCCGAGAGCGCGGCCACGAGGAGGTCCTCGGGCGTGAGGCGCCCGCCATCGCCCCGGAAGGCGGGATCGGAGGAGCCGGCGATCTCGGGCTTCCCCGCGACCCGGATCACGTGGTCGCGCCGGTACGACCCGTAGCCCTCGGTCCCGACCCCGTCGTTCCCGGTCCACTCGACCTGCGCGACGTACCGGTGCGTCCGCGTCACGGCTCCGGGCCCCCGGCCCCGGCCGCCCACGGGCGGCGCGCGGATAGCGGCTCCTAGCGGATGTGCTCGAGGCTGAACGAGCCGAGGTTGAACGAGCGCTTGTTGAACGTGTAGCCGACCCAGGCCCGCGCCTGCACGTCGGTGATCCCGCGGACGGAGAGGAACGTCTTCAACTGCTCGTTCTTGAGATTGATCGAGCCGTCGACCATGTGCTCGAGCGTCTCGAGGTCCGACTCGGAGTGCATGCCGCTGTCGAGCTCGTAGTAGCTCACCGCGCCGTCGATCCGGCGGCGCCCGACGAACGGCTGGAGGAAGCGGAACGTCGCCGTCGTGTCGAGGTACGCCGTGATCGTCGAGACCGACTCGAAGATGAGGCGGTACGTCGGGAACTTCTCCTTCAGCTCCGCCGCGAACTCGTTGACGCTGCTCCCGAGCTGGTCGAGGACGGCCTTGTCGGTCGAGGAGAGGAGCCGCACGGTCGCGGTCGATCCGGTGGAGCCGACCGCCCGCGAATAGAGATCGACGTAGCGGACCATCTCCTTGCGCTCCGCCTCCGCGAAGCCGGGGAAGAGGCCCGCGAGGTCCTCGCGCACCTGCTGGTGGGTCTTGTCCGTCACGATCCAGATCGACGGGATGCCGAGCTTCAGGCCCTCCACGCTGAACAGGCGGGCGAGGACGTCCTTCCCCGTGTGCGCCGGACCGTTGACGAGGATCTGGGCGCCCGACGGGTACCCGCCGTAGAGGAGGTCGTCGAGGCGCCGGATCCCGCTCCGCACCTTGACCTCCCGGGCGGCGGCGCTCGCGTCGTCCTGGATCTGCTTCGCCTCCGCCTCGGCGGCGACGCCGGCCATCCGCTCGAGCTCCTGGAGGCGCGTCTGGAGGAGCGCCTCGCGGCCGCGCAGCTCGGTCTCCTTCTGGGCGAGCTGGTTGTGGAGGTCCTCGAGGCGTCGGGCCTCGTCGCCCTGGGTCCGGATCGTCGGGTCGGTCTCCCGGCGCAGCCCCTCGAGGCGGCGCGCCTCGATGTCGAGCGCCTGCCGCCGCGTCTGGAGCTGGGTGTCGAACGCGGCGAGCTCGCGCTCCTTGAAGTCGAAACTCGAGCGACGGCGCTCGAGCTCCTCCGAGTTGATCTTGATCTCCTCGAACCGGGCCCGGAGCTCGTTCTCCCGCGCGACGAGGTCCTTCTCGCGCTGCGTCGCCTCCTCGAGGCGCTCTTGGACGTCCGTCGAGAGCGCGCCCGGGTCCTTCGCGAGGAGCTCCTCGCGGTCGCGCGTCCGCTCCCGCTCGGAGGCGAGGTTGCGGTTCTCGCCCTCGAGCTGGACGATCCGGCGCCGCAGCTCGGTCTCCCGCTCGATGTACTCGTGCTCGCGCTCGGCGAACTCCGCGCGCAGGTGCTGGTCGAGCTCCCGGGTCGCCTTCTCGAGCGCCCCCGCGGTCAGCGCCGCGCTCGCGGTCGCCGCCGCGCCGGCCGCGACCGCGCCGGCGGGGACGT
>JASHYU010000166.1 GCA_030042855.1 Thermoplasmata archaeon | reverse complement strand
TCCCAGTACACCGTCACGGTCTTCGCGAAGGCGCCGGGCGCCGGCTGGCACCACGACTCCCCCGCGCAGCCCGCCGGCTGCTGGTACGCCGGGTTCGCGACCAGCGAGTAGCCGATCGCCGGGTTCGCGCTCTTCAGGTAGTACGGACCGCTCCCGACCTCGTTGAACGCCACGTTCGGCTCGAGGGTCGGGTAGTCCGTCAGCGCGAGCTCCTCGTACGTGTCCCACGACGTCGGCGTCTGGGCCGCCACGTAGCTCTGGAACGCCGTGGTGTTCGTGCTCGACACGCTGCCCGGCAGCAGGACCGGGAAGTCCCCGCCCGTGCTCGTGAAGCCCGGCACCGTCGCGCCCTGCGAGATATACCAGCCCGCCGGCACCACGTTCGCCGCCGTCCCGTGCGACATGTACGACAGGAACGCCGGCCACGCCTCGCCCGCCCCGTCCACCCGGAACGTGATGCAGCCGTTCGCGCTCGTCAGGGCCGACGACGGGCAGAACGACGTGTCGTTCACCAGCATCGCGTTCAGGATGTTCTGTGGCGTGTTGTTGTACGGCGCGTGGATCCCGCCGTCCCATTCCGGGTTCCCCGTCGGCAGGAGCGCCTGCGCGACGATCCAGCCGGGGTACACCGCGACCGCCGGAAGGTCGGAGAAGGCGAGCTCCCGCGCGAACGAGAAGAACACGTCCGACGGGTAGACCGACCACGACTTCCCCGTCGTGGGGTCGTAGAAGCTCGACGTCTTCGAGATCACGAACGTGTAGTTGTATCCCGAGACGAGGTCCGTCCCGTAGAGCGCCGTGCACTGCGCGCTGCCCGGCACGCACGTCGCGATCTGCGGCACGTAGTTCGGGTAGCTCGGGCCCACGTCCGTCCCGTTGTACTGGATCAGGTCCTGGAAGATGTTCAACGACACTTCCGCCCCGACCGTGTAGTAGTCCGCCGCCGGGTCGAGCGTCACCGCTCCGCCCGGTGCGACCTCGTAGGCCACGATCGAGTCCGAGTGCGGGCTCGTCGCCGTCGACGGGGTGCAGTACTTGCATCCCAGGGGGGTGCCCGCCGCCGCCACGTAGACCGCCCACTTGTACGAGATCGGATTGCTCGCCCCGTTCGGGCCGGTCGAGCCGCCCGTCAAGGTGATGTTCGCCGTGCCCGGAGCGGTCAGCGTGTAGCTCGCCGTCACCGACGACCCCGGACCGGAGTTCGTCTTCTGGACCGCACTCGACACCGCCGAGATCGACATCGGCGAGTTCGACCAGCCGGGCGACGGGGGCGTACCGATGTACGCCGCGCCGACCGTCACGGTCGTTCCGACCGTGACCCACGGCTCGTAGCCGCCCGACCCGTTGTTGAACGTCGTCGAGATCGACGGATACGTTCCATAGGAGAAGTTACCGAACGAGAGATTCACGTTCACCGGGAAGAGCCCCGACGTCCCCGAGTGCACCACGCCCGCGGTGTCGGTCGCGCTCGCGGACATCACGTACAATCCCGCGCTCTGGTAGGCATGCGTGATCGTGGGGCTCGGCGAGGCCGTCGTGGTCCCGTCCCCCCAGTTGATCGAATAGGTCTTCACCGTCTCCGAGCCCGTCGGAATCACGGTGCCCGAAAACGCTTGTTCCGCGGAAAGCTGCGCATACTGTTGTCCGTAGCCCGGCTGCTGCGCTACGAACAGCGTCACGTCGTTCGCCGTCGAAGCACACGCCGAGGACGGCGTACAGGTCGTGCTGGAGCTCTTGGCCGGCTTCACCGACTGCAGGCCGAAATAGCCCGCCCCGGCGATGACCAGGACCACCACGACCAGAATCACGATCGCGATCGTCGGGGACATGCCCCGACGGCCCAACCGTCCCACCGGTGTTGGTGCGTTCGTCGTAAGTCCATCGCTTGCGCTCATACCTAACTGCGGTTTCCCCCCAATGTCCTCAGAGCTCGTCTTGGAATGACCAAGTTGGCTCCTTGAATCGGGAGGGGAAAACCGATTGCCTGTATATATACTAAGGAACGGTGAGCGCGTCGTGTCCTCTCGGCGAGAGCGAGTATATCTCGCCCCCTCCCTCCTGAGCGCGGACCTCGCCGCGCTCGGGAACGCGATCGACGAGGTGGAACGGGCCGGCGCCAACGCGCTCCACGTCGACGTGATGGACGGTCACTTCGTGCCGAACATCACGTTCGGGCCCTCGTGGCTCGAAGCCGTCCGACGGCGGAGCCGCGTCCCGCTCGACGTGCACCTGATGATCGCGGATCCGATGCGGTACCTCGAAGCGTTCGCGCGCGCGGGCGGAGACACGCTCGTGTTCCACATCGAGGCGACCGCGGATCCCCGAGCGCTCACCCGACGGGCCCGCGAGCTCGATGTGGGCGTCGGGGTCGCGCTCCGACCTGAGACCCCGCTCGACGCGATCGAGCCGATCCTCGGCGACCTCGATGAGGTCACCGTGATGAGCGTTCATCCCGGCTTTTCCGGGCAGAAGTTCCTCCCCGAGGCCCTTCCGAAGGTCCGGGCGGCTCGCCGGGCGATCGACCGGGCCGGTCTCGACCTCGAGCTGTCCGTCGACGGCGGGGTCACGACCGAGACCGCCCCGGAGTGCGTCGCGGCCGGGGCGACCTTCCTCGTGTGCGGGAACTCGGTCTTCGCGCACGGGAGCGTGCCCGAGAACCTTGCCGATCTCCGGGCGGCCGCGGATCGGGGCCGCGAGGGGCTCCATGAAGTTCGCTGAGCTCGCGGCCGCGTACGCGCGGCTCGAGGGGACCCGCCGGCGGCTCGAGATGCGCCAGATCCTCGTGGACCTCCTCCAGCCCCTGCGTCCCCCCGAGCTCACGGAGGCGCTCTATCTGTCGCAGGGGATGCTCCGGCCCGAGTACGAGGGGGTCGAGCTCGGCATGGCCGATTCCCT
>JASHYU010000165.1 GCA_030042855.1 Thermoplasmata archaeon | reverse complement strand
CGTTGAACAGGTCGGGGGTCGTGACCCAGGTCGCCGGATTCCCGTCGAAGCCGAAGATCATCGACGAGAGCCGATGGTCGCTCGCGACGACCCACGTCGGCGGGGCCGCGAGCCCGACCCACATCCAGAGCGCGGCGTCCCCCCGGGTCAGTCCCTCTTCGAACCCGCCGAACTCGGCCTGCGGCGGGTAGACGATCGCCGCGTTCGCCGCGACCAGCACGACGACCCCGAGCATCGCCGCGGTCATCGCCCGGCGTCCGCGGTCATCGTGGAGCCGCGCGAGGAGCCGGGCCACGGCGACCGCGACGAGGAGCCCGATCGGGATCATCAGGTACTCGACGTGGCGCTCGGGCGAGAGCGTCGAGGCGAAGTTCTCGAGCGTCGTCTGGTTCGCGGCGGTGCCGAGCACGGCGAGGACGAGGAGGCCGCCCGCCGAGAGCGCGAGCGCTCCCGTCCAGGCGAGCGAGAACGGCCCGAGCCGCGCGGGGCTGAACGCGCGTCGGCTGCCGGCGCACAGGATCCCGAGCGCGAAGATCGGGGTGAACCAGAGGACGGTGGCCCCGCTCGTGGTCTGATCCGTTCCCGGGATCGGGACGAAGAGGAGGACGACCGCACCGGCGAAGATCGCGACGACGAGCGCGACGGTGTCGCGGAGGACGCTGCGGTCGGTCGGCAGGCGGACCCACGGGCGAGTGGGCCGGTAGTGGTCCCGTCGCCATCGGACCAGGAGCGCGGCGACGACGATCACGGCGAGCGCCGCGCCCTCGAGGCTCGCGAACCCCACCTCGCCCGCCTGGCCGAGGCCGGGGAGCAGCACGTCGCTGACGAACGACGTCGTCCCGAAGAACCAGAAGACGAACGTCGCCGTGACGAAGCCTCCGAGGAACGCGAACTCCCGCGTCGGGAAGCGGCGGCTCCAGAGCCCCGGCCGCCACAGTTCGAGCAGGACGAGGCCCCCGAGGGCGCTGACCACGAGGAAGTACGACGAGAGATGGTGGGTGACGATGAGCGCCCCCGCCGTCAGCGACAGGGGCAGGAACCAGCGAACGTCCCGGCGGCTCTCGACGAACATCCAGAGGGCCGCGACGCACAGGAAGTCCCCGAGCGCGAGCGGGGCCGGATGCGCGATCGAGAAGAGCCGCGGCAGCGCGACCGAGGCGAGCGCGGCGCCGAGGAGCGCGATGCTGTCCTGTGGATAGAGGCGCCGGAAGAGGAGGAAGAGCGGGAAGAACGACAGGACGGCGACGACCGGGATGATGATCGTCAGCGCGTCGAACGCACTGAGGCCGAGCGCGGCCGCGCCTCCTCCGGCGAGGAGGTAGATCCCCGGAAAGTCGGGGTACGCCGTCCCCCAGCCGGTGTAGGCGGAGCCGTGCGGAAGCGTCCCCGTCGACAGGAGGTCGAACGTCAGCCGGTAGTACTCGCCCGAGTCCGAACCGAACAGCGCGTAGGAGAGGTACGGCTCGAGCGCGAGAAACACGAGCAGGAGCCCGACCGCGACGAGCAGGATCGCCGTCTCGGGCCGCATCGCGGGCCGTTCGGGCGTCCGGTCCGACGGACCGATCACGGGCGGAGCCGACTCCATCCGGGCCCGGGAGCGCGCGTACGGTCTTTACGTGATGACTCGACTTTTTGCGCGTGCTAACCCATAAATAGGGGGGCTTGGTGCGCCCGCATCAAGGTCGAGAATGCCCTCGAAATCTCGAACTTCGCAGCGGCCGAAGAGCCGGCCGAAATCGGCCGCCCCGGCGCGCCGTCGGGTGCCAAAGCGGCCGGCGGCGCGGCCGGCGAAGAAGCCCGTCGCCCCCCCGTCGCGCCCGTCCGGCGGAAAGACGGTGTCGAAGTCCGCGGCGAGCGCCTCCGTAGCCCCGCCGAGCCCACCGCTCGAGGTCCCGCTCCCCGGGGGCCGGCGGCACGTCCTCTCGCTCTCGTTCGTTCGGGACGGCGACGAATTCCTCGCCCGTCTCGAAACCGACTCCGGCCACATCACCGAGCTCAAGAACCGGGCCCTCGACCAGCTGCTCACGCTGGTGGCGGGGGAGCTCGAGGACCTGCTGGAATAGCCGACGGCTCACTCCGCGCGTCGCTCGGTGGGCGTTTCGGGAACGAGCCCGGCCTCGAGGAGGTACGTTCGGGCCCGGTGGCCGACCCCCGAGACCTCCAGCGACTCGACCGGCCCCTCGGAGAGCAAGCCGACGGGGTAGCGGCGGACCCGGCGCACGGTGACGTCCCGGAGCGGCGCCCACTCGACGCTCCGCCCCCAGCGGCCGACCACCACGAACCCATCGGCCCGGGGGACGATCGCGCGCGGCGCGGGCGAGAGGGTGAGGACCGCGCCGGCCACCCCGATGGCGGCCGCGACGAGCGAGAACTCAAGGAGCTCGATCCGCCCGGCCGGACCCGAGCCGCCCGGTGCGGTGCGCGCGTAGAGCGCGAAGCCGAGGTACAGCGCCGCCAGCGCGATGAGATAGATCGCGGTCAGGCGCACGACCCGCTGGGTTCCCGCCCGATTGCGGAGCTTGTCCGCCGGGATCGAGGACGGCACCGGTCGCGGTCCGATCCCGGCGCTCTCCGACGCCGCCCCGCGGGCCCCGGCGCGCGGTATCCGGACCGCTCGAGGAGCGCCCATGAGGTTCCGTCCGGGGGATACTGGGGAAGACGCATTCTTAAAAGTGACAATGCAGGACGGGACGCCCATGACGACCCGGACCGAGTACCTGGTGATGCACACCGACCGACCGCGGGCCTTCGTGAACCTCACGGAGCGGGTGCGCGCGACCGTTCGCGCGAGCGGGGTCTGGGACGGGCTCGCGCTCGTCTCCTCGATGCACATCACGGCGGCGGTCTACGTCAACGACAACGAATCCGGACTCCTGAAGGACATCGCGGCCTGGGCGGACCGTCTCGCCCCTCCGGGCGACTACGAGCACCACCGCACCGGCGAGTCGAACGGAGACGCGCATCTCAAGAACCTCCTGCTCGGGCACCAGGTCGTCCTCCCCGTGACCCGCGGGGACCTCGACCTCGGCCCGTGGGAGCAGATCTTCTACGCCGAGTTCGACGGTCAGCGGCCGAAGCGGGTCCTCGTCAAGGTCGTCGGCGACCCACCGCCGGTCGCGGCGAGCTCCGCGCCCTAGTTCTCGAGGTGCGCGTCGAGCTCCGGCGCGGGTCCGCTCGGGTGCCGCAGCGGGGCGTGAACGTCCACGAGGGGAACCTTGCGCGCGATCTCGCGGGCCATCGCGGAGCACGCGGACGGGCGCACCGGATGCTGCGTGTACCCGGGGAGCGCGAGGTCGTACGTCACCACCTTCTTCTCGGCGATCGTTTCCCAGACGGCGTGGAAGACCCGGTCGGCCGCCGCGGCCTCGCCGAGGTGGCGGAGCAACCGCTCGACGCAGAGGATCTCGGCGACCGGGTCCGCCTTGTCCTGACCCGCGTACTTCGGGGCCGAGCCGTGCACCGGCTCGAAGACCGCGAGCTGCTCTCCGTAGAGGGCCCCCGGCGCGACCCCGAGCCCGCCGGCGAGCCCGGCACAGAGGTCGGAGAGGATGTCGCCGAAGAGGTTCGTCGTGACGAGGACGTCGTACTCCTCGGGCTTCTTGACGAGCTGCATGCACATGTTGTCGATCAGCCGCTCGTCCGAGGGGATCTCGGGGTACTCCCGGGCCATCGCCTGGAAGGCGGCCTGGAAGAGGCCGCCCGTCGTCTTCAGGATGTTCGCCTTGTGGACCGCGGTCACGCGGCGACGTTTTTCCCGGCGGGCGAGCTCGAAGGCGAACCGGAGGATCCGGTCCGTCGCCTTGCGCGTCACGACCGCGACGGACTCTGCCGCCGAGTGTTCCCGGTCGATCCAGTGCTCGACCCCCGAATAGAGGCCCTCCGTCGCCTCCCGAACGACGATGAGGTCGGTCTCGGGGAAGCGCGTCCCCTCGCCCGCGATCGCACGAGCGGGGCGCACGGAGGCGTAGAGGTCGAGCTGCTGGCGCAGCGCCACGTTCACGGAGCGGAAACCGCTCCCGATTGGCGTGGTGATCGGGCCCTTCAGCGCGACGCGGTTCCGCCGGATCGACTCGAGGACGGCCTCGGGGAGCGGCGTCCCGACCTCGCGGATGGCCTTCTCCCCCGCTTCCGCGATCTCCCAGTCGAACGAGACCCCGGTCGACTCCGCCACGACAACCGCCGCCCGGGTCACCTCGGGCCCGATCCCGTCGCCCGGGATCAGCGTCACACGATACGTCATAGAGCGGGGAGCGAACCGCTGCGAGCGTCCAGCGAATTTAACTGCTGACCTTCGCACCGGCCGGGGCCGCCGCGGCGGCTCCCGCCGTGGTGCGCGCTAGTACCGAACGGAGCACCCGGTCGCGCACGCCCGACTCGGTGAGCGACGGGGTCACGACCGTGACGACCGCATCCCAGGTCGTCGCGGAGATGTCCGCGACCTCGAACGACAGGCGGGCCCCGACCACCTTCGGGTCCTGGAGCACCGACCGGAGGTCCCCGACCGCGGACTCGACGGTCGCGACCGGGATCGTCTGTGGGAACGTCATTCGGACCCGCACCGTGCGGATCCCCGTCTCCGGATGCTGGACGATCCCGTTGAGGACGATCGAGTTGGGCAACTTGACGACACCGCCGTTGTCCTGCCGCAAGACCGTGTACGTCAGGCCGATGTCCTCGACGGTGCCGCCGTA
>JASHYU010000164.1 GCA_030042855.1 Thermoplasmata archaeon | reverse complement strand
CCGGTCGCCCCCGCGGCGGCCGTCGCGCCGTCCGCGACCCCCCCGACGCACGGCGACCTCGTCGTCGGCTCGGGGGAGACCTACACGATCCAGCCCACGTCGGGCGGGTTCACCTACTACCAGGGCGGCAACATCACGGTCGAGGCCGGCGGCACGCTCTACGTCCGGAACGTCACGCTCTCGTTCGTCTCGTTCGTCGGCGTCACGGGCGTACCGATGAACCGCCTCAGCCACATCTACCGCTTCACCGACCTCGGCACGGCGGTCTTCGACAACGTGACCGTGACGACCGACGTCGCCATCCTCAACCCGTACGCGAAGCTCAACCTCACGGTCCGCGGCACCCTCACCGCCACCGAGACCCAGTTCGACTTCCCCGGATGGTTCTACGTGAACGGCACCGCCGCCGACGTCACGCTGAACGACTCGGAGATCGCGGCGAATCCCGCCGTCTCGAGCCTCGGCGGGCTCGAGCCGAGCAGCCTCTTGGGCGACACCCTCTGGGGCCCGACGGTCTACACGCTCTCGGGCGCCCAGCTGAACCTGTTCCACAGCGGGATCGTCGACATGTACGAGAACGACCTCGCGGCGAACGGGTACCCCCGGCCGGCCCCGCTCCTCGGCCCGGCGTTCGATCTGTACGCCGGGAACACGATCCTCAATCTCACCGGACCCAACAGCGCCGAGGCGCTGATGCAGGACTGGCTGTACCCGAACGCTTCGGTCGAGAGCGGGTACGTCGACGTGCCGTTCTACGACACCAACGCTCCGGGGAACGCGACCGTGACGAACAACACGGTCGCGGACATCGGCGTCGAGTACGACGGGACGAACTACGTCCTCGGCACCTACGTCTTCTACAACGGCACGAGCGGCGTCGCGACCGTCTCCTTCACGCCCCAGCTCGAGGCCGCCATCAGCGCCTCGACCATGCTCGGGTACATCAACGCGACGGGCAGCTTCGGTACATCCGAAGCGATCTTCGCGACCTACACCACCGTGACCGGGCCGGTCGTGGAACTGCTCAACACCACCGTCCAGGTCAACACGACCGGGCCCGACTACGACCTGCACGTCGCGGGCCACGGCTCCACGCTCACGGCCGTGGATTCGACGTTCAGCGCGAACTGGACCGGGGTCGGGGGCAACATCTACTCGCCGTATCCCCCCTGGTTCTCGAACAAGCTCCTGTTCCAGAACGGCTCGGTGGGCTACCTCGCGAACGTCTCGGTCACGAGCTCGATCCCGGGCCCGTTCTCGACCTCGGCGTTCCTGCCGGACAGCACGAGCGCCGTGTATCTGTACCGGTGGGTCCAGATCAACGTCACGAGCAGCGAGGCCGGCCTCACCGGGGCACAGCTCTCGATGTTCTACGCCTACAGCTCCCAGCAATCGAACAACCAGACGGCCACGGCGCTCAACGACATCGCGTCGGCCGACCCCTCGATGTGGGCGTACGTGCAGTACCTCGACGGGGTGCGGGGGGCCCCCGGCTACGGCGAGTCGAACGCCCTCGGCCAGGCCCAGCTCCTCGTCGCGTCCGACAACCTCACCGGCAGCACGCTGCCGGACGGGAACTTCCTCGGCGACTACCACGTCGCCGTCTCCGTGCCCGGATTCACCGCGCCGACGCACTGGTTCAACTGGTCGGTCGCCCCGTATCCGACGGGCGTGGCCCCCGGAACGGTCGGTTTCGGGTTGCCGGTGTACGGGCCCGGCCAGGTGTTCCCCGGGTACAAGTTCGAGATCACGGTCGTGTCGGCGACCCCGCCGTCGTCGACGACGCTCAGTCTCAGCCAGATCTACACGACCACGGGCCTCGTCCGCTACTCGGGGACCCAGGCCGCCACGGTGGACGTCTACGCGACCGACACCTCGGGCGCGGCGGCCCCGATCCTGATCGGCACCGGCTCGGCCACCTCGAACGTGACGTTCACGGTCACGTGGAATCCGCTCAAGAACGTCCTCTCGGCCGGTCAGTCGTACAGCCTGTCGGTGACCGCCACGGCCTACGGCGTGACCTCCGCCCCCTACGTCATCACCGGCATCTACACCGTGCCGGGTCCCGTGACCCCGTGGTATGACGAGAAGGTCCTCGGCCTCCCGCTCTGGATCTGGCTCGTCATTGCGGCCGCGATCGTGGCCGGGATCGTAGCGTTCCTCCTGATCGCCCGCCGCCAGGCGGCGGGCCGGCTCGTCGAGTGCGGCGAGTGCGGCAACCTGATCCCCGAGGACGCGACGGTCTGCCCGAAGTGCGGCGCCGAGTTCGAGCACGATCTCATCCGGTGCAGCCGGTGCGCCTCCACGATCCCCGCGGATTCGAAGGTCTGCCCTGAGTGCGCGGCCCAGCTTCTGGGGAAGCCCGGGGAGCAGGGGACCGACCCCGAGGCCCAGGGCTACGGGGACTTCACCGAGCGCTACCGCGCCGAAGCGAAGCGGGAGCTCGGCGACAACTACAGCGAGGGGGCGTTCTGGGACTGGTGGAAGCGCCAACCGACGTACACCTCGTTCAGCCAGTGGAAGCTCCAGCAGGGCACCGGGACCCCCCGGGCCGGGATGACCGCCCCGCCGGCCGCGGGAACGTCGGCCCCGCCACCTCCCGGTGGACCCCGAGCCCCGCCGGGGGCCAGCGGAGCCCCGACCGCGCCGGTCCCGCTCCCTTCCGCCCCGCCGGCGACCCCGCCGCCCGTGACCGGGGCGG
>JASHYU010000163.1 GCA_030042855.1 Thermoplasmata archaeon | reverse complement strand
ACCCGACGCACGTCGAGGCGGAACCGCTCGATCGGGGCGGAGGGGCCGAACGGGGGCGAGGTGTCGGAGAGCGCGAGATGCCCGCGGGGGGGACGACGGAACTTCGCCTCGCTCTCGACGGACTCCCCGGCGATGCCGAGCAGCTGGAGGTCCTCGAGCAGGGGGATCGGCCGCTCCGCGTCCGTGACCGCGATGCGCGACGTGCCCCGGACGAGCCCGGTCCGGAACCCGACCAGCTCGGGCACGGAACGGCCCACCCAGTCCTCCGGGGTGTCGAGCAGCTCGGTGGACCCGTGCTCCGGGCTCAACAGGGGTCCGACCGCGACCTTCGGGTAGCCGAACCGACCCACGAAGAGCCCGGGGGGAGAACTGCCGTCGAGCTCGGTCCCATCGACCAGCGGAAGGGTCCGCTCGAAGGCCTGGTACTTGAGGAGGATCGGGCAGACCGGTTTCCCGCACAGGAGCTGCGCCGATCGGCAGCGCAGGCACATCGTGGGATCCTCCTCGAGCCCGGGGATGCTCCAGGAGAGCGACGCGAACGGGGTGAGCCCCGGGATCGGGGGGGCGGTCGAGCGGTCCGCCATTCCGACGGGTCGGAGGGCCCGCGGAGATGTAAGCCCCGTGGCGGAGGTCGTGAAACGGCCTACCGGCGCTCACCTTCGCCGGCGCCCCCACCGTCAAATAGACCGGGCGGGTGGCGAGCCCCCGTCTGGGACTGTGGGGTAGCTTGGTCCATCCTTCGGGGTTCGGGACTCCGAGACGCCAGTTCAAATCTGGCCAGTCCCACTCAGACCCGCGGACCCGGTCGCGGGGCCCTCGCCCGGCCCGCTAGAGCTTCTGGGTGACCGATCGGACCGCGTGACCCCCGTTCGTCAGGATCGGTCCGCCGTGGTACGAGAGCAGGGAGTCGATCGATAGCTGGGCCATCCGCCGGGCGGAGATCTGCGCGGTGGGCGTGTGATTCGTGAAATCGGGCGGCGTGAGCTCGACCTTCGTCCCCTCGACGAAGAAGAGGTCCCCCGAGAAGAGGAGCTTGCGCTCGGGCTGATAGTACGACGTGTGCCCCGGGGTGTGGCCGGGCGTGTGGTAGGCGATCAGGCCGCCGGCGGCATCGACCGCATCGCCGTCCTTGAGGGTCTCGTCGATCGCGAACGGCTCGGCCGGTGGGGTCCCGGGGCCGTCGTACTTCGGGTGGCACGCGATGAACGCCGCCTCGATCCAGTGGGAGAACGTCCGCGCCTTCGTGCGCTCCGCCATCACCTTGAGCGACCCGACGTGGTCGCGATGGAGATGCGTGATCAGGATCTTCTTGATCGACGTGGGCTCGACCCGGATCTGCGCGAGGTAGGCGAGCGTCGCCGCGTGCGCGCCCGGAAGGCCCGTATCGATGAGCGTCCACGACGACCCCCGGTCCTTGACGAGATAGACGTGGGTCGAGAAGTCGGGCGAGGGGTCGACGCCTTCCACCTGATGGACGCCGGGCAGGATCTCCGCCATGGAACACCGGGCGGCGTACGCGGGACGCGGTTATAGTCGTTCAGTGCCGGCGGAGGGGGAGGCCGGGCGCGGCCGCCCGCCGTCACGGGGGCGGGGCGGACGGCGCCGGGACCGGGGCGCCGACCGCTCCGGGAGCCGCCGCGGGGACGGCCTTCGGCTTCGGAGGTCCGAGGAAGACCCCGACGATCACCACGATGATCCCGACGACGATCAGGAGCGACGCCTCCGTCGTCAGCGCCGTGGTGAGCTTGAACGTCACGGTACCCGAGGTGTTGCCGGTCGTGTTCGCGCCCACGAACGTCTCGCCGTCGACCGGCTGGTTGACCGAGAACCCCCCGCTCGTGCCGTTCTGGACGGTGATGTCGGAGAGCTGCGAATCGTTGGTGCACGGGGCCGAGCAGACGCCGCCGATCACCGTGACGTACGACGTCGAGCTCCAGGTGATCGAGACCGGGATCACCCCGATCAGGGAGGCCCCGGGCACCTTCCCGACGTCGTAGGTCGGCGGCCCGGTGGCGGCCGGGACGACGGCGGCCGGCTGCGCGGCGAGCGGGACGAACAGGAGGACGACGCCGATCGCTGCGACGAGCGCTCCGAGGAGCGCGAGGATCACCCGCATGGCGCTCTCGCGACCTAGGCGCGGAGCCCCCTACCTACTTTACGGGAGCGGGCTCGACGCGGAGGTCGACCGCTCGGGCGTCCGGGCCGGCGGAACCGCCGGCGCCACCGCCGCCCCCTCGAACGCGAGGAACTCGTTGCCGTCCGGATCGGTGAACCGGAGCGAGCGGCCGCCCCACGGCTCGGAGCGCGGGCCCTCGGTGATGCCGGCCCCCAGGTTCCGGAGGCGGAGGTCGAGGGCCGCGACGCTGTCGGTCTGGAAGACGATCCCCGTGCGGGTCCCGATCCTCGCCCGGGCCTCCGAATAGTACGGCTCGCCCCAGTTCGGGTGCGGGGCGACCAGGGAGAGCGCGGCGGTCCCTTTGCCGAGCGCCATCTCGACGTAGCCGGACTCCTCGTCGCGCACCCGGATCTCGAAGCCCAGCACGTCGTGGTAGAAGGCGATCGCCCGCTCCTGGTCCGAGACGACGACGGCGACCCGCTGGAGGAGCGTCAGGCGGCCGGAGCCCCGCGCGGGCGGAAGGTCGAGGTTCACTCCGGAGCCGAGCAGGGTGGGGTTCCACTCCGCGACCTCGTACCGGCTCGAGGCGACCTTCGCCCACGGGTCGGTCCGGAGGACCCGGCGCGCCTCGTCGCCCTCCCGGGCCCGGAAGAGGAGGAGATCCCCGGGCGGGTCCGTGAGCGGGCCGTGGACGACGAGGCGGTCGGCCTGCGCGAGGCGGGAGAGGAAGTCGCGGATCGCGGCCGGGTTCGGCACCGTGTCGGGGTCCGCCCCGGCGAGCTCGAAGAGACGGACGTAGACGCGCTTCGGCTTGCGACCCGGCGTGCTGCGCGAGGTCATCGGACCGGGAAGGGAGGTCGTCCTACTTGGAACCAGAGCCCGGGCCGGCGCGACCGTCCGTCAGCGGTCCCGCCCCGCGACGGGACCGAGCGCCCGGACCGAGCCGACGACCTCGTCGATCGGCAGCCCACCGAAGTCGAAGATGCCCAGCAGCTCGTCGACCCCGGCCGCTTCGAAGCGCCCGAGGCCGCTCCGGACCTGCTCCACCGATCCGAGGAGCGCCCAGCCGGCGTCCTCGATCGCCGCCGCACTCCCGTGCCGGGGGTCGCGCCGGACCTTGTCCTGGTAGAAGGCGCTCTGGGTCGCCAATCGGCTATCGAGGTAGCGCTGGAGCGCGGCCCGGGCCCGCTCGGGATGCGGGCCGGCGTAGAGGTGCGCCCCCACGGCCACCTCGCCGCGGAAGCCGTCCGGCGCCGCCTCCCGGTACTCCGCGATCTCGGCCCGGAGCTCCTCGAAGTCCGCGACCGTGGCGTACGGGATCAGCGCGAGCGAGGCGAGCTTCCGGGCGACATGCGGGATCGCCTCCCGTCGCTGGACCGCGATCCACAGCGGCGGATGGGGCGACTGCACCGGCCGCACATTGAGCCGGACGGGCGGCGCCCCCGGGCCCGAGGCCCGGACCTCCCCACCGGCGAACGCCGCGCGGATCGTCTCGAGCGACGCGTCGAAGCGCTCCCGCTTCGACGCGGGGTCGATGCCGAACCCGTCGAACTCCATCGCGATGTACCCGCTCCCCACCCCGAGGTTGAGCCGGCCCTCGAGCAGCCGGTCGACCATCGCGTACTGCTCGGCGATCTCGATCGGGGAGTGGAACGGGAGGACGCTGACCATCGCGCCCAGCCGCAGGCGACGGGTGCGGGCGCCGCACGCGGCGAGCAGGATCGGCGGGGCCGGGCACACGCCCCCCGAATGGAAGTGGTGCTCCGCGACCCACAGGCTCGCGAGACCCGCCGCGTCCGCGGCCTCGGCGAGGCGCACGACCTCCGTGAGTCGATCGACCTCGGGGGGTCCGGGATACGCGTCGACGACGGTGAACGCGCTGAGACGCACGTCCGCGCGACCGAGGGCGAGTAGAAGGCGTTTCCCGACCGCCGTCCCGAAAGTCTAAGCCGCCGGTCGTTCCCTGCGCTCCCGGATGGGCTGGTAGATCAGTCCGGAAGATCGCCGGTTTTGCAAACCGGAGGCCTCGGGTTCAAATCCCGACCAGTCCATCTCACCGATCGCGCGGTCGAGCGACGGCTCGGTCCGGACCTCTGTTCGTTGTCGGAAGAGATCTTTGGCCGGAGCGGTCTCTCCGTCGTGGGCCATCACGCCGCCGCTCGCCAGCACGGGATCGAGATCGAGCGGGGACGCATCGATCCGAGGGGCGGAGGCGTCGACCGACGCCCCTTGCTCCTCCGGCACGCTCTGTCGGTATTGGTGGACCACCGGTACGACCGGCGCCTCGCGGATCCAGGTTCGAGGGCGTCGTGGCGGAGGGAGGTGGGTCCGATGGCACGCCCGAGTCGCGGGGAGCGTCCCTCGCTCGAGCCCCCGTATCCCTCGGTCCGGACCCCCGAGGGCCCGAGCCCCCCTTCCCATCGAGCTTCAGTTCTCGTTCGGGTTCTTCGCCACGCCCGGGAGGCCGCTGACCCCGTTCGAGCCGTTCGCGCCCGCCGCGCCTCCGGTCCCGTTCGGCCCGTTCGCCCCGCCCGACCCGCCGCCGGACCCGGACGCATCCGCCCCTCCCGGGCCCCCGGGACCGCCGGTCCCGGCCGCACCGCCGGACGCTCCGGTCCCTGGGCAAGCGAGAGATGTCGCGCAGTCGTCGACGCCTCCCGTCCCGGCGGTCACGCTGTCGCCCGAGAACGTGTTCCCCACGTTCGATTTCGGTGGCGTGCTGAAGTAGAACGCTCCGCCGGTCGCGTCGCCGCCCGTCCCGCCGTTCCCGGCGTTCCCTCCGGCGCCGCCGACCCCTCCGTCGCCTCCGGCGCCGCCCGCGCCTCCGTTGCCGCC
>JASHYU010000162.1 GCA_030042855.1 Thermoplasmata archaeon | reverse complement strand
GCACGATGATGGAGAGGAAGACGAGCGCCGATGTGTCGGCGTTGCTGAGAGATGCGGTCATGGCCCGGGAGGTGGCGCCGAGCCGCGTCGGGTCCAAAGCGATTGCGTGACCGCTCGGGCGCCCGGCCGCACCGAGCCGGTTCGCCGTTCCCTGCCCGCGTCGCCGCGTGGGCGCGAAACCGTGATGGCTCCGGTGGGATGTCCGTGCCGCGCTATGCCCCGAACCGAGTCGATCCGCATCCCCTCGGGCAGTCGTGAGCTGGACGCGTTCCTTGCCATCCCCGACCGGGGGTCGGAACGGAAACCCGGGGTCGTCGTCGTTCACGAGATCTTCGGGCCGGACGCGCACATCCAGGACGTGGCGCGCCGGTTCGCGGACGAGGGGTATGTCGCGCTCGCGCCGAACCTGTTCACCGGCGAGTTCCAGAAGGTGCTGACCCCCGAGAACGTCGCGCTCGCGATGCAGGCGTTCGCGCAGGCGCCGCCCGACCTGCGGCGGGACCCCGCGAAGCTCGCCGCGTTCGCCCAGAGCCAGCCGCCGGAACGGCGCCCGGTCCTCGAGGTGATGGGCCAGGTCTCGAACCCCGCCGTCCAGGCCGGCTTCGCCCAGGAGCTGCTCGCGTGCGCCCGGTTCCTGCGGGCCCGGCCGGGCGTTGATCCGGCCCGGACCGCCTCGGTCGGGTTCTGCTTCGGGGGGGCGATGTCCGCCCGGCTCGCGACCGTCGACCCCGAACTCCGGGCGGCGGTCATCTTCTACGGCCAGAACCCGCCCCTCGAGGACGTGCCGAAGGTCCGGGCGTCGGTCCTCGGGCTGTACGGCGGGGAGGACCCCGGGATCACCGGCCAGGTCCCACAGCTCGCCGAGGCGATGAAGCTCGCCGGCCGCTCGTTCGAGTACCATGTCTACCCGGGGGCCCGCCACGCGTTCTTCAACGACACCCGTCCGATGTACCAGGCGGAGGCCGCCCGGGACGCGTGGGCCCGGGTGCTCGCGTTCTACCGAGCGAACCTCGGTGCGACCGGCCCGTCGTAGGGCACCGGAGCTTTCCCGCTCCCGCGGGTGCGCTCACTCCGGCAGCCCGAGCGCCTTCCACGCCGGGTACCGGGTCAGCTGCCCCTCCGCGACGTTGGCGACGTACCGATGCCCGCTCGAGAACTGCATCACCCGCTCGCCGGCGCGGGCGAGTTCGGCCCACCTCGAGCGGGTGCTGGGGTTCTGCTCGATCCCGTCGATCGCGTGACCCCGGAACGTGAACGAGACGACCCGGAGCCCCTGGCCCCGCGTCCGGCCGACCGTCCGCGCCACGCCGTCGACCTCGACCTCCCCCCGTCCGTCGACCAGGACCGCGCGCCAGACGTCGCGGAGCGTCTCGGCGAGAGTGCCCTCCGCGGCGCGCTCGGGTGACGAACGCTCGGCCGGCATCGTCCGGGGGACCGTGTCGTCCCGACGCCCCCGCGGCGCGCCGGCCCGACCCGACGGGGAGTCCCGTCCCGGGCAAGAGCTTTGGGGGGCCCGTGCGCTGGCGGAGGCATCAATCCCGGGGTGCCCGAGCCGACGTGACCGACTACAAGTGGATCGTCCTCTCCAACACCACCCTCGGCGCGCTCCTCGCGTCGCTCGACGGTACGATCGTGCTGATCTCGCTGCCGGTGATCCTTCGCGGCGTCGGGGTCAACCCGTTCCTGCCCGGGAGCTTCCCGATCCTGATCTGGCTGCTCCTGGGCTACGGGGTCGTCACGGCGACGTTGCTCGTGACCTGCGGCCGCCTGTCCGACATGTGGGGACGGACCCGGATGTACAACCTCGGGTTCGCGGTCTTCTCCACCGGCTCGATCTTCCTGTTCCTCGAGCCGTACTCGGGGGCCACGGGCGCCTGGGCGCTCGTCGGCTTCCGCCTGATCCAGGCGGTCGGCGCCTCGTTCCTGTTCGCCAACTCCGCCGCGCTCCTCACCGACGCGTTCCCCCCGAACGAGCGCGGGAAGGCGATGGGGATCAACCAGGTCGCGTTCATCGGCGGCTCGCTCGTCGGCCTCGTCGCGGGAGGGGTCCTCGCCGCGATCCCGACGATCCACGTCCTCGGCCTCGTCCTGCCGACCTGGAGGATCATCTTCCTCGTGAGCGTCCCGATCGGCGTCTTCGGGACGATCTGGGCGTACGCCCGCCTCCACGAGATCTCGCGGCGGAGCGCCTCGCAGTCGGTCGACTACCTCGGGAACGTGACGTTCGCGGGAGGCCTCACGCTCGTCCTGATCGCCGTGACGTACGGCCTCCTCCCGTACGGCTCCTCCCCGACCGGCTGGGGGAGCCCCTGGGTGATCTCGGGCCTGGTCGCCGGGGTCGGGCTCCTCGTCGGGTTCCTGTTCCTGGAGACCCGGGTGCGGGACCCGATGTTCCGGCTCGACCTGTTCCGCGTCCGGGCGTTCGCCGCGGGGAACCTCTGCGCCCTCCTCGGCTCGATCGCCCGGGGCGGGATGATGCTGATGCTGATCATCTGGTTCCAGGGGATCTGGCTCCCCGAGCACGGCTACGCGTTCTCGCAGGTGCCGCTGTGGGCCGGCATCTTCATGATGCCGATGATCGGCGGGTTCCTCACCGCCGGGCCGCTGAGCGGCTGGCTCTCCGACCGGCACGGACCCCGCCTGCTCGCGACCGGGGGGATGGCGATCGCCTCCGCGACGTTCTTCCTGCTCGCCCTGCTTCCGCTGAACTTCACGTACTGGGAGATCGGGGTGCTCCTCTACGTCCAGGGGTGCGGGATGGGGATGTTCGCCGCGCCGAACACCGCCGCGGTGATGAACTCGGTGCCGCCCGAGAACCGGGGCGCGGCCGGCGGGATGCTCGCGACGCTCCAGAACTCGGGCCAGCAGGTCTCCCTCGCGCTGTTCTTCACGATCGTGATCGTCGGCCTCTCCTCGGGCCTCGGCGGCTCCGTCTCGCACGCCCTCGCGACCCAGCAGGTCCCGGGGCACGACGCGCAGATCCTCTCCGGGATCGTCGCCTCCAACCCGACCGGCGCGCTGTTCGGCGCGTTCCTCGGCGTCAACCCGATGAGCACGCTGCTGGCGGACGCCGCGCTCGTGCCCGGTTGGCTTCCCCCGTCCGCGGCGACGAAAGCGAACCTCACCGCCCCGCACTTCTTCGCGACCGCGATCGGTCCGGCGTTCCACACCGCCCTCGGCGAGTCGTTCGTCTTCGCCGGGGCGATCACGGCGGTCGGCGCCGTCGTCTCCGCGATCCGCGGCGGGCGGTACATCTACGGGGACACGGCAGCGACGAACGGCCGGCCCCCGGCCCCCTCGGACGAGCCGGCCGCGGGCGCCCCGGCCCCCGCGGGGGCC
>JASHYU010000161.1 GCA_030042855.1 Thermoplasmata archaeon | reverse complement strand
TCGAACCTGTTCTCGAGCTTCGCGGACGCGTTCTTCTACATCAGCGTGAGCGAGGTGTTCGCCATCGGGATCCACTCCTACGCCACCTTCGGCATCGGGACGCTCATCGTCCAGTTCACGGCGGCGGGCAACACGAGCGATCTTGCGCTCGCGCTCCTCGCCATCGGCGTTTCCGTCGTCACCTTCACGCTCCTGCTCTCCCGCATCTCCCGTCGGGCCGTCGCCCGCTACGGACTCGACACGCGCGGGGAGATCGTGACCCGTCCCGGCCCGGCGAACGCCCGCTCGCGCTGGAACCGAGCGTTCGGGGGCCCCCAGCGGCGGCTCTCCGGGTACCTCTCGCGGGCGGCGGCCGAGCGGGATCAGAACCCGGGCGTGATGCCGCCGTCGGTGAGGAACCGCCTCCTCAAATGGGGGACGATCGCCGCCCTGCTCGCCTTCGCCGCGTGGCTGGTCTATAGCGGCGCGGGGATCGTGCTGTCTCAATCGCGCGCCGAGTGGATGACCCTGCTCAGCTCGACACCCTACCTTCTGCTCGCGATGGGGGTCGACTACGTCCGGGTGGCGGCGGTCGCGCTCGCTTCGATGGGAGTTGCGGTGACCCTGGGCTACTACCTCGCGACGCACCCCCGGGCGAACGCGGCCGTGGCTCCGACGATCCAGACGATCGCCGCCTTCCCGGTCCCGACCTACTTCCCGCTCGTCTTCGGCGCGACGATCGGGTTCATGCTGGCCTGGTTCCCCTTCGGCTACGCCGAGATCTACATCTTCATCCTCGCGTTCCTGAGCTGCTTTTACTACATCTTCTTCGACTTCTGGATCGGAGTTCAGGCCATCCCCTCCGAGTTCTGGGAGGTCATGGAGAACCACGAGCTGACCTACCGCCAACGGATGCGACGGGTGATCCTGCCGGCCACCTTCCCCTACATCGTCACGGGGATCTCGAGCACGATTAACAGCGCCTGGGCGGGGCTCGCCATCGGCGAGTACTGGCCCGCGATATCCGGCGATCACAATCTCATCGCCAACATCGGCATGATGAAGTACATCGGCTACAACCTCGCGATCGGCAACATCCCCGGGGCGGCGTGGGTTTCGCTCCTCTTCGCCGTGGTCGTCGTCATCTTCGGACTGTTCTTCACCCGGAATCTGATGGACCTCGCCCGTCGGCGGTACGTGGTGGAGGAGGGCGTCTACGCGGCGTGAGATCCCCTCGTCGGCCGCAGCGCGACGGCTCTGAGGTTACGTGCGATCGATCCGCCCCCACTCCGGCGGCGCCTCAAGGAGCGAGGGGAGAGCCTCGACTCGCAGAGCGCACTAGGCCCATCGAGCGTCCCCGCTCGAGCCGCGTACCTCACCCCACGAGGTGGGGCGGTCGGTCTCCGTCGGCGGGTCCCTCACGAGCGTGTCGAACGGGACTCGCGGTGCACCCCGCCCACGGCTTTCGACCGACCGCGGATCGGTCGGAGTCGACTCTCCTCCGCGAACCTTCACGTACCGCTCAAAGTCCGCGGCCACAGTTGCCCCCATCAAGGAGCGCGACGGGAGGGCGGAGCCCTAAAGGCTAGGTCGAACATCGCACCGCACGGCGCCGGGGGTTGAGCGTGACGAAGAACCGAGGCGAGCGGCGCTCCCAGAGCGAGCTCGCGCTACTGAGGGAGTGGACGGAGTGGGGCGCCCGGGCGCGACGTAGGTATCTGCACGCCCTCCTCCGCCTCTCGCCGGTTGAGCGGGAGAAGGACCGGGGCGCATCCTTCGGCTCGATGCACGCGATCTTCGTTCACGTCCTCGACGACTTTCTCTGGTGGTTCGAGTACGTCCCCCAGGACCGGCAATCCGAATACGTGGCGCTCGACGCCCGGACGATCGACGTGGCCGGTCTCCAGCGGACGAGTCGGCGGATCGACCGGGTCACGAGCCGGTTGCTGACGGCGCTCACCGCGGGGGGGCTCGGACGTCGGTGCGTGATCAACGGAGTGGGCGGGGACGGTCGGCCCTATCATGCCGAGCTCCGTCTGGCGGACATCCTCTGGCACATGCACGAAGAGGAGCTCCAGCACCTCGGCGAGCTCAACGCGCTGTTCTGGCAGATGGACATCGACCCGCCGTCCATAGCCTGGTGGCCCGGCTAGAGCGACCGCGCCCGAGCGCAGCAGCAGTACGCGGTCCGGTCGTTCGGGAAGCGGGCATTCAAGATCGAACCGCGAGGGCTCCGCCGCGCGCGCCCCTCCGAGAGGGACCCGCATCGCTCCGTTTCGATACCGGGACACGGAAGATGAGGACGCCGACCCCCGCCGCCTCCGGGTCGACCACGAGCCGATCCCCCAGTACCTCGAGACCGAGAGCCCTCGATCGTTCGGCCGGACCGAGCGAGCGGTGAAGCTCATCGACCGGGCCAGGAGGTCGGTCGCACGGTTGGGAGACACCCTGCCTCCGGTGCTAAACGAAAGGGGGCAAAGTGTCTCCAGGCCCTACCCCCGGGGAGGTCTGGTCAACCGACGAGGGTCGAACGGTGGCGGGCCAGAGTTGGGCTTCAAAGACGGGCCCTCCGAATCCGGAATCCCCCGCCCAAAGGATAAGGTCAGAAACTCTTGCATTCAGGGGTAGAGATGGCTTCCAATCGCTCAACTTCCAAGGGTCGCTCGCCAGCGGCGTACGTCTCCAGCGTGGCCGTGATGGTTTCGAACCGGGAAGTGGCGCTGGATTGGTATACGCGCCGGCTAGGGCTCGACGTCGTCGAGATTGATCCGATCGACCCGCATTGGGTCACGGTTGGGCGGCAGGGTAGAGGCGGCGCGATCCATCTGTGCCAAGCGGGAGATTATCCGGATCTCACCCTCGAACCCGGGAATTCCGGAATCGACCTCAGAGTCGACACGGACTTTAGGCACGCGTGCTCGGCCTGGAGACGCCGCGGCGTCAAGTTCACCATCCCGCCGACCAAGCGGACCTGGGGCTGGGAGGCTCAGATCAAGGACCCGGATGGAAACGTGATTCGGATCACGCCACCTCTGGGCAGGTAACCCGGACCGCCCACTCGGGCAGCGGGCCACCGAGAGCTTAGCCCAGATTTTCGAGCCCCCCGGTTCTTCTTCACTGGGTTTGGAGACATCATGCCCCCAGGTGTTAAACGAAAAGAAGATAAAATTTAAATTATCGTTTAACACTGTTGAACGCCGTGCGGACCGCTCGAGCCACAGCTCCGGCGACCCCCTTCCTCGGCGTGCGCCTCACGTCCGAGGAGGCGGCGCTCCTCGAGAAGTTCCGAACGGAGCACGATCTCCCGAACCGCTCGGAAGCGGTCCGGACGCTCGTGCGCGGCGCGACCGAGCTCCCCGCCGAGGCCGTCGATCTGCCGACGACCCTGCGGAACGAGCTCGAGGACCTGGTCGAGGAAGGGTACGCGAACGATCTGGACAGCCTGGTGACGCTCGTCCTGACCGCGGGTATCCGGGAGCTGGCGCGAACGCACGACAAGGACCTCGCGGTCCTGCGCGAGATCGCGCGGGCGGCGAAGGACCGTCGGGCGGGGCGACGACAGGCGGACCGGGAGGGGCGGGGGTTCCTCCGGCGCTAGCCTCCGAAACTGGGGTAGGGTTGCAACATGGAGTCGATGGGGATCGCCTGGAGCGAACGCAGCGGGTTCATCTGCCGACTGTGCCGTCAGGACGCGAAGCATAATGAGGTGCTGCACATCTCATACTGCCCCGTCCACGGTCTGAGCTCGCCCTTGGATCAGCTGCCGTGGCGGCCGGAGGCGAGAGCATCCCGCGTGTCTATACCCGTACCGGTGATCGCGGAACGACGGCTCTTGCCGGCGGGACGCGCGTAGACAAGGATTCGGATCGGATCCGCGCCTACGGCGCCTACGACGAGCTCGGCGGCCACCTGGGACTCACCCTCGCCGATCTGCCACCCGAGCTCGAACGTCTCCGGGGTGTGCTGACCCGCCTCGGGCACGAGCTGTACGTCGCCCAGTCGGAACTCGCCTCGGGGGACCGACCTCCGCGCTACCGCATCACGGCGGCCCACGTCACCCGACTGGAGCAGGAGATCGATCACTTCCTGACGGAAGTCCCGGCGACGCGCTCGTTCGTGATCCCGGGGGGCTCGCGGTCCGGCGCGGAACTCCACGTTTGCCGCG
>JASHYU010000015.1 GCA_030042855.1 Thermoplasmata archaeon | reverse complement strand
GAGCCGGACTGGATGCTCGAGTACCGGCTCCGGGCGTACGACCACTTCGTCGCGCGGCCGATGCCCGACTGCGGGCCGAGCCTCTCGGACCTCGACTTCGACTCCTACACGTACTACGCGAACCCCCTCCTCGAGGGGGAGACGAAGCGGAAGTGGGAGGACCTCCCGGCGGACATCAAGAACACGTTCGAGCGTCTCGGGATTCCAAAGGCCGAACGTGAGTACTTCGGTGGGGTCGGGGCGCAGTATGACAGCGGCACCGTCTACCACAAGATCCGCGAGGACCTGGCCGCGAAGGGCGTCATCTTCTGCGATACGGACACGGCGGTCCGTGAACATCCCGACATCGTACGGAAGTACTTCGGGAAGATCGTCCCGTACAACGACAACAAGTTCGCCGCGTTGAACAGCGCAGTCTGGTCCGGCGGGAGCTTCGTGTACGTCCCGCCCGGCGTCGACGCCGGAATTCCCCTCCAGGCGTACTTCCGGATCAACGCGCAAAACGTCGGGCAGTTCGAGCGAACGCTGATCATCGGTGATCGAGGCTCAAAACTACATTATTTGGAAGGCTGCACTGCACCAGTGTACTCCACGGATTCATTGCATGCGGCCGTCGTCGAAGTGGTCGGCGAACCGTATGCTAAGGTCCGCTACACGACCGTGCAGAACTGGTCGAAGAACGTCTACAACCTCGTCACCAAGCGGGCGGACGCGTACGAGAACGCGCTCGTCGAGTTGGTCGACGGGAACATGGGCTCCAAGATCACGATGAAGTACCCATCGGTCTACCTGCGGGGGCGGGGCGCCCGGGCCGATATCCTCTCGGTCGCGTTCGCCAGCGAGGGCCAAATCATCGACTCCGGCGCGAAGGCGGTCCACTCGGCGCCTGATACGTCGAGCAAGATCGTCGCGAAGTCGATCGCGATCCGTGGGGGCCAGACGAGCTACCGTGGGCTCCTCCACGTCGCCCCCGGTGCGACCGGGGTCAAGGCCGCCGTGCGGTGCGACGCGTTGCTCCCCGACGAGAAGGGGCGCTCGGACACCTATCCGTACAACGAGATCCACGAGGAGGACGCCACGATCACCCACGAGGCGGTCGTCGGGAAGATCGGCGAGGAGCAGATCTTCTACCTGATGAGCCGCGGGCTCTCCGAGTCGGACGCGATCCATCTCATCCTGATGGGTTTCCTCGCGGAGTTCGCGAAGGAGCTTCCGGTCGACTATGCCATAGAGCTCAACCGGTTGATCCAGATGGAAATGACGGGCGCCGTCGGGTAGGACGCGCCGTCGTCGAGGCCTCCGCCCGACTCCGGTGCGGTCGCGCTTGCGTTACCCATCCTTGCGGCGGACCGGGACTCGCGGCACGTCGGTATGCGATTTCACGAGGTCGATCGCGGCCACGAGCGAGGCGTAGGCGAGGTTCGCGTCGAGCCCGAGCGCCCGCGGCTCGCGCGGTCCCGGCCGATCGATCGAAGCGAGCGCGGCCCGCACGAGAGTCCCGGCCGCCTCGAGGCCGGCCGGGTCGAGGACCCTCCCGCGGGGATGCTCGACCAACTCGAGCGTCTCTTCGAGCCCTTGGCGCAGGATCTGGACCGTCTCGCGGAGCGCTCCCTTCGGCACCGCGTCCGCGTCGAGGATCAGCGGCATGGACCGGGGCTCGATTCACCTCAGCTTCGTGTCGAAGCGCCACTCGGGCGCCGTTTCGGTCCCCATGACCGACATGAACGGGAGCACGGGGAACGGGTGCGAATGCCAGAGCACGTCCCGACCCTCCCACCGCGCGGCGAGGAGCGGATAGAGGAACTCGCGGAGTCCCGCGACGGGCGACCGCTCGAGCACGTAGGAGAGGAATCCCTCGCTGATCATGCGAACCGCCTCGTCCGGTCCGACGCCCCGGGTCTCGAGGTAGAAGACCTTTTCCGGATCGACGGGCGCGACCGAGGTCGAGTGGGTCGCCTTCACGTCGCGACAGAGGATCTCGAGGATCGGGATCGTGTCGGACCGCGCGCCGCGCGACAGGAGCATCGCGTGCTCCGAGACGTAGGCGATCGTCTTGCGCGCCTCGGGCTCGATGCGCACGAGGCCCCGGCTCATCCCTCGGGCCTGGCCGGTGAACACCCCGCGGGTGATCGACTGGCCGTGCGTGTCGGTGCCGACGTGGGTGAAGTCGACCGAGCTATCGTACGACTGGCTCTGCGCCCCGTAGAACGTCTGGAGGTCGTCGACGTTCGAACCGTTCCCGGCGAGCCAGGTCTGGTTGCGTACCTTCGAGCGGAACCCGCCTAGCCCGTTCCAGAGCCAGGCGAGGCGCGCTCCGGCGCCCGTCGTCGCAGCGCGTCGGTAGATCGAAACGACCTTCAGGTCCGGGGCGTGGACGGTCAAGAACACCGCCTTCGCGCCGGCGCCGAGCGTTTCGCTCGTCGCCGAGGCGTAGAGCCGCTGGGCCTCCGCGGAGCCGGGGGCGCTGAACACCTCCTCGGTCAAGAGCAGCTGGGAACCGGCCCCGCCCCGGAGCACTCGTCGCACCGAGAGCGCCTCGTGGGGTCGGGAGAGGATCGAGAACTCCTGGACTCGAAGCGGGTCGGTGAATCCGTCGGGGATCTCGAGCCGGTACCCCCGATTGACGAGGGCCGCGGCGAGCGCGGTCAGCCGATCCGTCGGGGGCTCATGTCCGGCCAGGAAATCTTCCACCGCCGTCCCGCCGCCCTTCCAGATCTCCGAGAGCGGCGTGACTCGGACGCCCTTCTCAACGAGCGCCGGCGGGAGTTCGATACTCGTACCCGACGCGTCGTGGAAGATGCGGACCGCGCCGGGAAGGCTCGGGGGACGATCGACCTTGGGACCCGCAGCCCGAGCGTCCAGTTCGCTGAGGTCGACTCCGGTGAAGTAGCCGTATCCCCGGTAGAGCGGATTCGGCTCGATCGGGAGCTCGAGGAACCTATCGTAGGCGTCGGCCCGGAACTGGGCCACTGGACCCGGGTCGCCGAGCGAGGACGAGAGGGAACGCAGCTCGTCCCGCGAGAGCCATTCGCGATACTGGGAGACCGCCGAGGCCATCGGATTTACACACCGTGGTGTGGTTATAACATGGACGGACGGCGAGGGAAGTTTCGGTCTCGCTCGCCGGTTTCTCCGGCGTGACGGCTCCGATTTATAGGCCGCGACGGTTGCTTCGTTCGGGGCGACGTTCCGATGGCCTACGACATGTACCAGGAGGTCATCCTCCAGCACTACCGGTCGCCCAAGAACTATGGGCCGCTCGCCGCCGCCGACCGGACGGGCGAGGAGTCGAACCCGCTCTGTGGGGACCACATCACCCTCCGCCTCCACCTCGATCCGGCCACCCACAAGATCGACCAGGTCCGTTTCGAGGGCGACGGGTGTGCGATCAGCGTCGCCAGCGCCTCGATGCTGACGGAGAAGCTGCAGGGGATCTCGCTCGACGACGCCGCGCGGCTCTCCCGGGACGACGTCCTACAGATGCTCGGGATCCCGCTGTCGCCGGTGCGGGTGAAGTGCGCGCTCACCGGTTTCGTCGCGCTCGGCCGGGCCCTCCACCCCGAGGCTTCGGCGGCGGCAACGTGACCGTACTGCCAACGCGCCGAGACACCGGTCCCGCGGGGGACTGACGCCGCATGGTGGTCGTGGATCCCGACATCTGCGTGCTCTGCGGCCTGTGCACGGGGGTCTGTCCGCCCAACGCGCTCGAGCTGACCCCCACGGAGCTGAAGGTGCTCCCGAACTGCACCGAGTGCGGCTGGTGCGTCCCCTACTGCCCGGTCGGGGCGATCTCGGGAGGCCGCCCCGTACGCGGCCGGCTCCGCCGGCGCGACTGATCGATCGACTCCCCCGGGCGGGTCAGCCGGGCGGGTGGCGAAACGTCACCTACCGGCACGCGCGGCAACGGGCGCCCTCCGCATAGACCATGCCGAGCTCGTCCGCGGTCTGGTGGGTCGCGAACCGGTCGGACACGTCGAGCTCCCAGAGATGCTCGGGCCGCCGGGCCATCCACGACGCTCGGCGAAAGTCGAAGCACACGAAGCCGGATTCCAGCGGCCGGCCGCAGCTCGGGCATCCGGACGGGAGCGGCGGCT
>JASHYU010000160.1 GCA_030042855.1 Thermoplasmata archaeon | reverse complement strand
GCGGGACCGAGAGCGCCGGCGCGACGCCGTCGGGCGCGGCCCCGGTCGCGCCGGGCAAGACGCTCCTCGTGCGGGAGGAGCGGCCCGCGCGGGCCCTCGAGGTCCTGCGGGCGAACGCGCTCGCCTTTCCCCGCGTCGTCCTCGTGTCGCAGCGCCCGCCGGAGGTCCCGGGGCTCCCCGCGAACCGTCGCCTCGAGCTCGTCGTCGCGGCCGGGGGCGCCTCCGACGCGGACGGGGGGAAGCGGCTCTCGCCGGGCGAGATCGGCGGCCGGCTCCGCGAACCGACCGAGAGCGAGGGCGGCGCGCTGGTCTACGTCGACGCGCTCGAGTTCCTCGTCTCGGAGTACTCGCTCGACACGACGCTCAAGTTCGTCCACTGGCTGGTGACGCAGGTGGAGGAGACCGGCTCCGGGCTCCTCGTCTCGTTCGATCGGCGCTCGCTCGACGTCAAGGAGATGAGCCAGCTCGAGCGGGCGTTCGCGACGGTGCTGTAGTCGCCGCGGATCACCAGACCATCCGGCCCGACCGGGCCCGGGCGAGGGAGCGCGGATCGCGGCGGCGCACGATCCGCCAGCCGATATGGACGGCCTCGATCCGCCCGCGCCGGTCGCGGAGGAACGGAACCCAGCTGCGCTCGCCGCCGCGCCGCACGACGAACGTGTCGCGGCCGTGGGGCCACAGCTTCACGCCCTGCGCGATCGCTTCGATGCCCCGGAAATCGAGCCGGAGATGGCGGGCCCGGGGCGTGATGCGGGCCCAGATCCCCTCGCCGGAACAGTACCATCCACCGTACTCCGCGAGGTCCCGGGGGCTCCCGGACGGCGGGGGCACGTCGATGAACGGCGTGCGGGGATCGAGGCCGAGCAGCCGATTCATCCCCTCCTGGAGCACGAGCGGCGACGGGACCTGCTCCGCGTTCGCGAGGACGGCCCCCGCGATGCCGGCCCGGGGGACGACCGCGAACTCGGACGTGACGCCTTTCAGGCCGCCGTCGTGGAACGCGAGGGAGTGGCCGTGGTAGTCCGGCCGCACCACGATCCCGTAGCCGTAGCCGAGGCCCGGTTGGATCTCGATGTGGGGCGTCAGCATCTGCCGAAGGCTCGCCCGGGAGACGATGCGCTCGCGACCGACCCGGCCGTCGCGCAGGTAGAGCTCGACGTACCGCAGGAGGTCTTCGATGTTCGTCCGGATCGCGCCGGCGGCCCGGAGGCAGGTGTCCTCCCACCACTCCTCCGACGCCACCCGGGGCCCCCCGCGGGCGCGCCAGTTCGGCGAGTAGAGCGTCGTCACTTCCGGCGAGCGGCGCATGATCCCCGTGTCGAACGTCGTCGACCGCATCCCCGCCGGGCGGAAGATCGCTTCCTCGAGGTACGATTCGTACGTCCGACCGCTCGCCCGCTCAATCACGGCGCCGAGGAGGCCGAACCCCTCGTTCGAGTAGCTGAAGTAGCGGCCCGGGGGGCCCAGGAGCCGGTAGCGCGCCCGGGCGAAGTAGTCCATGAGCTCCTCGTACGTGTCGAGGGGCGGGTGGTCCGGATCGATCCCGACCCGCCGGGCCACGCGCGGGTCGTACGGGGGGTCGCGCGCGATGCTGCGACCCGACGTGTAGTAGATCGACGGGAGCGGGGGAAGGCCGGACGAGTGGGACAGGAAGTGGTGCAGGCGGATCCGGGCCGTGGAGCGAGGGTCCGGGGTCCGGAACTCGGGAAGATGGCGAACGACCGGGTCCTGGACCCGGAGCGCCCCGTCCTCCGCCAACCGAAGAATGGCGAGGGCGGTGAACGACTTCGTCATCGACGCGATCCCGTACACCGTGCGCTCCGTCGCCGGCCGCCGCCGAGCGCGATCGCGGTAGCCGAACCCCCGGGCGAGCACGGTCCGGCCCCCGGCCCGCAGACCCAGCGAGAGCCCCGGGATCCGGGCCCGTTGGAGTCGGCGGCGCGTCGATCGTTCGAGGCTCCGGAGCTCGGGAAAGTCCCGTCCGCGGGGCATGCACGGCGTATAGCCTAGAACGTTAACTTTAGGAGGACGGGCCCCCCCTGCTCACGACCGGCGATGGAGATCCAGTTCTACACGGACTCGTACCCGCCGATGCAGGACGGCGTGGCCGCCATGACGAGCGGCCTCGCGCGCACCCTCGTTCGGTTGGGCCATTCGGTGCGGGTGATCGCGCCGAACACCCTGCGGGGAGCTCCCCCGTCCGAGGATTGGGTCGAGGGGGTGCCGGTGCGACGCGTGCGCTCGGTCCCCGTCCCGCTCTACGGCCAGTACCACTGGCCGGTCTTCCCGTTCGGGGCGCCCCGGGGGGAGTGGAGCGCGCGCGACGCCGACGTGATCCACCTCCACACCCCCGGGATGCTCGGAACGCTCGCGTTCCTCATGTCGCGCCGGTTCCACCGGCCGCTCGTCGGCACGTTCCACACGAACATCAAGGAGATGCAGGGGAGCGTGCCGAGCAAGTTCCTCATCCCGTTTTTCTTCCGCGTCGCCTGGTGGTACAATCTCGGGACGTACTTCCGCTGCGATGTGACGACGACCCCGACGGCCGCGGCGCGCGACGCGCTGCTCTCGGGCGCGCGCAAGCCGTTCCGTCGACGGGTCGAGGTGATCCCGAACGGGATCGACGCCCAGCGGTTCCGGCCGGACAGCCGGGTGCCGGATTGGCGCGCGCGCTGCGGGCTACCGGACGGCCCGCTCGCGACGTTCCTGGGCCGATTGACGGTCGACAAGGGCGTGCACCGGTTCTTGGACGCGGTCGCAGAGACCGACGGTCGGTCGGACCTCGTCGCGATCGTCGCCGGCACGGGGCCCGAAGAGCCGAGCGTCCGGCAGCGGATCGCGGACGACCCCCGCCTCGGTCGGCGGGTCCGCTACGTCGGGCCGGTCGCCGAGGAAGAGAAGGCCGCCCTGCTCGCGCAGAGCGACCTCTTCGTGCTCCCCTCCACGAGCGACACGTCGAGCATCGCGCTCCTCGAGGCCATGGCGTGCGGCTCGATGGTCGTGGCCCCGGACTCCGGCGGTCCGGCGGAGATCGTCGACGACGGCGTCACCGGTCGGCGGGTGCCGATGCTCGAACCCGGGGCGCTCGGCATCGCGCTCTGCGAGCTCGCCGCTCAACCTGACGTCCGGCAGGCGGTCGGGCGCCGGGCCTCGCAGTTCGTCCGGGACCATGCCTCGCTCGAGATGGCGGCCCGTCGCTTTATCTCCCTGTACTCGCTGCTCGGTAGCGAACGTGCTGGCTCCTACCCCGGTGCCCCTCTCTGAGCTCGACACGCTCGCCCGACGGTTCGGCGGCGAGCGGCACGACGCGTACTCCGAGCGGGCCCTCGCCCGGGCCTACGAGGAGTTCCTGAGCCGGCGCCGGGCGCCGATCGGGACGTTCGTCCTGTCGGTCGACGGCACGGAGTACACCAACCTCTTCGACCTGCTCGCGGAGCCCGAGGCGGCGATCGCCGACCTCGAGATCCGGCTCGATCCTACCCCGGAGCCGGGGCTCGCCTGGGAGTTCCTGCAGCCGTTCGAGCGGATCGTCCTCCACGCCGACGGATCGGCGGAGTTCCATCCGCTCGTGCCCGGCCCGCCGGTGCGTGCGATCGGCCGCTTCCTCCTCCGGGAGCACTACCTGCCGCGGTCGCGATCGGACATGGACCGCGCGGCGTCCGGCGGTCAGCGGGTCCAGCTGGAGGGCCTCTTCGGAACCGTGGACCAGGGGATCGCGGCGTGCCGGCACCAGGGATTGCTCCCGTTCTGCGCCTCGATCCTGCTCTACTTCTCCGCCGAACGGACGCCGTACGAGTTCGACCTGATCCGCAACACGCTGCTCGCGGATCCGCGGGCGGGGCGCCTTCCGGTCTCCCGGCGGGTCCGCCGCACGTCCCGGACGAGCTGGGGCCTCGACCGGATGGTCGCGCGGGGCGACTTCTCGCTCCTCGCCGCCCGCGCCCTCGAGGTCGTCGTCGAATCGCCGGGCCTCACCGCGGTCGAGCTCGCCCACATCTTCGGCGGGGGGCGCGAGCTCGTCGATTCGGCTCTTCAGGGCCTGGTCGCGCGCCAGCTGCTCACCTTCGACCATCGGACCGGGATCTACCGGCCGCGGACCGAGGCGTTCCTCCCGGCGGGCGGGCCGCGGTCGGACCGCGCTCCGAGCCCCGCCGGCGGCGCCGATCCCGCCCTCCGCACGAGCGTGCAGGAGCTCCTCGCGGCCGCCGACGCGCGGGCGACGTGCCCGCTCTGCGGCGCGCCGCTTCCCGAGGGACCGAAGACGATCCTCTGCGCCGAGTGCTCGGCGAAGGTCGCGTCGACGTGAGCGCCGGCTGGGGGGGCGGGCCTGTCGGGAGTTTCCGCCCGGCCCGCCCGGGGCGGACCGAGCCTTTGAACCCGAGTTTGCTGGCTTAGAAGGCCAGTACTTTGTCCAGGCTAAGCTACAGGCCCGAACGGGGATGCGAGGCCGTCCCCTTAAACGTGCGCCGCCGCCGGTCCGGGCCGGGCGCGCCCGCGGACGCCACGAGGTGCGCGAGCCGGAGGGGCTCCGGCCAGTGGCCGCGGACCGTTGTCCGGTGGAGGAGCCGCGTCGCGTCGGCGGCCGAGCAGCCGATCGCCGCGGCCCGGATCGGCCGGCCGCCCTCGGTGGGGACCGCGAACAGGCGGTGCCGGGTGAGGAGCCGCCAGCGCCGCCGCGCATCGCGCGGGAACCACTTCGTGAGCGCCGCGCGGATCGACGGGAAGTCCGGCGGCCGGCGGGTGACGGCGACGACGGGCCGCTCGAGCGCCCGATGGACCTCGTCGAGGTCGATGATGTTGAAGCCCCCGAGCACCGCCCCGTCGAGGAGGATCGCCCGGACCCCGTCGAGCGGTCCGGTCGCGCGGACGACCGCGATGACCCGGCGCGTCGCGTCCCGGCCGTCCACCGTCACGCGGTCGGTCCGGATCGCCTCGACGTGATCGGGGGCCGACACGACGACCGCCGCGATGGGCGCGGTGCGGTCCGACCGGTCGAAGGCGCCGTCATCGACGGCGACGACCCGGGGATGCGCCTTGCCGAGCGACCGACGCAAGGATAAGACCCCCCTCGGGCTGGGAACG
>JASHYU010000159.1 GCA_030042855.1 Thermoplasmata archaeon | reverse complement strand
GCCGAGGATCCGACCCACGCCGTCGAGCAGCGCGGGCAGCCGCGTCCGATCGCCGAGGTCGATCCCCCAGGCCGCGGTGTCGAGGGACGTGAGCCGGATCTCGACCGCCCCTCGGGCGACCGCGGCCGCGGTCCGTCGCACGACCTCCGCGAGGGGAACGCTCTCGAGGTGGCCGCGCGCGAGGCGGCTGAAACAGTAGGCGCAGGCGCTCGTGCACCCCTGCGCGATCACGACCTCCTCCGTCACGGGCGGCCGGTCGGCGAGCGCGATCGCCCCCGGGGACGCGACGGGCGAGCCGGCGGTCGCGCCGGCCGCCCAGCCGGCGAGGAGGGCCGGCAGGCCGGCCTGCTCCCGGATCGGGACGAACGTCGTGCGCGCCCGGGCCGGGCCGTCGAGGATCGAGGTGCGGAGCGGAACGAGGCAGCCGGTCACGACGACCCGGGGCACGCGTTCGGAGAGCGCCCGCCAGCGCCGGGCCATCCGGGCCTCGGTCGAGCCGATCACGGCGCACGTGACGAGGACGCCCACGTCGGCCCCGTCCGGTCCCGCGAGGAGCTCGTGGCCCTCGCCCCGGAGCGCGCGGGCGATCGCGGCGCCCTCGCCCTGGTTCTGGGCGCACCCGTACGACTCGACGTAGACCCGCATCGCGGGGTCCCTCCCCCCGACCCGGGGAGGCGCTAGAAGACCGAGAGCTTGTCGGTCAGGAGCAGCCGGGGGATCGTGTCGATCCGGTCGAACCAGCCCTCTGCGACCGCCTCCGCCTTCTCCTTCACCTGGGCGAGCTTCACGCCGTCCGCCGGCAGGATCTGGAGGCTCGCGATCTGGGGCTGGTCGACGGGCTTGCCGATCTGCGAGAGGATGCGCACGTGGACCTCCTTGATGCTCCCGCCCGTCTCCTTCACGACGTCGTTCGCGATCAGGTTCCCGAGGAGGTTGTAGATCTTCCCGACGTGGTTGATCGGGTTCTTGCCGGCCGAGGCCTCGAGGCTCATCGGTCGGCACGGGGTGATGAGCCCGTTCGCCCGGTTGCCCCGCCCGACCGAGCCGTCGTCCCCCGCCTCCATCGAGAGGCCCGTGACGGTGAGGTAGTAGCGGCCGAGCTCGGGGTCGTCCGCGGTGTTGACGTCGATCGAGACCTCGTGGCGGGTCCACTTCGCGGCCTGGTCGAGGAGCTTCGTGCGGATCTCCTCGCACGCCGCCGCGTACTCCGGGGGGTTCGCGATCTCGCGGTCCACGAGCGCCGCCGCGACGGTGAGGTGGATCTTGTGGCCGCGCCGGTAGCCCATCACCTTGACGTCCTCGCCCAGCGCGGGGAGCTTCTTCTTGAGCTTCAGCGTGAGGAACTTCTCGCTCTCGAGCACGACCCGCTCCGTGTCCGAGAGCGGCGCGAAGCCGACCCCGAAGCTCGTGTCGTTCGCGAGGACGCTCTTCTGGTCGAAGACCCCCCGGAGGTCGACCGAGCCCTGGCCGATGCGGCAGTCGAACTCGACCTGCTGGTCGACGTCCAGGTGGCTGCAGACGCCGCTGACGTACTTCTTCGCGGCCTCGATGGCGACGTCCCGGTACGGCAGCTTCTCGCCGTTGACCTCGGTGGTCGCGCGGCCGACCAGGAGCATGTAGATCGGCGAGGTGACCCGCCCGCCGCCGAACTTCGGTTCGGACCCGCCCCCCACGACCTGCGTCTCGTCCGTGTTGTGGTGGAGGATCTTCCCGAACTCGTCGAGGTAGAGCCGGCTCAGCGCCCGGCTGACCGACTCCGAGACCCCGTCGGCGATCGAGTCGGGGTGCCCGAGGCCCTTCCGCTCGACCAGCTCGACCTCTTGGTCCGCGATGTGGACGGTGCGCAGCGGCTCGACGACGACGTTCCGGTCCATGGAATTCCAGCGGTCGGCGGAGCGAGGGGTGGGTTTAAGGGTTGCGCGAACGGGGACGGCGGAGGGTCTTTCAGCCGTTGCGGCCCGCGAAAACGTCCTTCGCCATGTGCGCACCGGAGCGCTCGTAGCCCCGGGCCCGGTAGTATTCGCGCGTCCCCACCGCGCTCGTGACGTAGATCCGGCGGTACCCCTCGGACCGGGCCGCTTCCTCGGCCGCCCCGAGGAGGGCTCGACCGAAGCCCCGGTGCTGGTACTCGTTCGCGCGCTGCCCGACCGCCCCCACCGGGACCTCCCGGCCCAGGACCTTGAGCTCGCGGATCACCGGGGCGTCGAGGCCCCCCTCGGTCCCCCCCGAGGGGACCCGGAGCCGCAGGAACCCCGCCACGGTGTCCGTTGCCGGGTCCTCGAACGCGAAGAACGTCTCGGTGCCGTTCCCCGCCGAGTAGGACGAGCACGTGAGCCGGTAGGCCGCCGCCGGGGGCGAGGCCCGCCGTCCGGCCTCCCGGCAGCGGAGGCACCGGCACGCGCGACCTTCCGCGCGGAGGCGCGCGAGCGCGAGCTGCCGGAGATTGCTCGCCCGGACCCCCGCCGCGATCAGACGGGCCGGGATGTCCCGCTGGATGCGCTGGATCCGGACCCAGGGCGGGAGCGTCTTCTTGAGCTCCGCGATGAGCGCGGACGCGGTGGCGGCGTCGTAGGGCTCGTACCGTCCCGCCTTCCAATCGTCGAAGAGCGGAGTACCGGGCAGCACGAGGGTCGGGTAGATCTTGAGCATGTCCGGCCGGTAGCTCGGTTCGCTCCAGAGACGGCGGAAGTCCGCCCGGTCGCGGCGCGGGTCCATGCCGGGAAGGCCGAGCATCCAATGATAGCCGATCTTGAGGCCCCGATCGCGGGCCTCCCGGGTGGCCCGCGCCACGTCGCTCGAGGAGTGGGCCCGGCCGACCGCGTCGAGGACGTCGTCCGTGAGGCACTCGACCCCGATCTCAACCCGGGTGACCCCGGCGTCCAGAAGGAAGGGCAGCACCCGGCCGTCGCACCAGTCCGGTCGGGTCTCGACGGTGAGGCCGACGAGGCGTCGGTCGGCGCGCTCGTTCCGTAGCTGGGCGTCGGCGAGGTCGGTCGAGGGCGCACCGTTGAGGCCATCGTAGATGCCGCGGAGCACCGACTCCTGGTAGCCGCGGGGGCGGGACGGGAACGTCCCCCCCATGACGATCGCCTCGACCTTCGAGGTCGAGTGGCCGATCGCCTCCAGGGTCTCGAGCCGGTGCCGGGTGATCGCGCCCGCATCCCAGTGGAACTGCGCCCCGCGCAGCGCCGAAGGTTCCTCGCCCGTGTAGCTCTGCGGGCTCGCGCTCTCGACGCCGCCCGGGCAGTAGGTGCACCGCCCGTGCGGGCAACGGGCGGGCGCGGTCATGACGGCGACGATCGCGACCCCCGAGAGCGTGCGCGAGGGCTTGCGTCGCACGGCTCCCGCGAAGCGCGCGCGCTCCGCGGGATCGAGGCCGTTGAGCCAGTCGACGTTCGTCGGGAGGGAGCGCCCCGGCGCCTCCCGCATCCAGGCCAGCTTGGCCCGGTGGATCTCCTCGGGCGGGCTCGCCGGCGGGGTCAGCGGCGGAGCCACGGTCGCGTCTCTCCCGTGATCACGTAGGGGGCCTTCTGGAGCTCCGCGATCGTGCGCGAGCCCGTGAGGAACATCGCCACCTTGAGCTCGTGGACGATCGTCTCGAGCTCCCGACGGGTCTCGGCGTAGCCGGCGGCGGCGGCCCTCAGGACGCCCCCCGCCGTCCCGGCCGCGGAAGCGCCGAGCGCGATCGCGCGCGCGACGTCGAGCCCCGAGCGGATCCCCCCGCTCGCGATGACGGGCAGCCCCACGCCGACCACCTCGAGACGGAGACCGGCGAGGGGATCCCCCAGTCCCAGAACGTCTTGCCGACCCGGGCCTCGCGCTCCGCGCCCTGGTCGAGCGCCCGGTAGTGCTCGACGGCCGCGAACGACGTGCCGCCGGTCCCGCTCACGTCGAACGCCCGGACCTTGCGGTCCCGC
>JASHYU010000158.1 GCA_030042855.1 Thermoplasmata archaeon | reverse complement strand
GAGCCGCCGGCGGATCTCGGAGATCAGGCCGGGCGCCGACGGCTCGAGACGACCCTGGGGGGAGCTGACGAGTACGACCGCCTCGCGCTCCGGTCGGAGTACCGCTGGGAGTGGTCCGAGACCGAACCCCGCGGCACGAGGTTGTCCCAGCTCCCCGGAGAGTGCGGTGATCGCCCGTCGCACGCGATCCTCAATCGGTCCGTCCCGGTAGATCCTGGGCGTCCGGTGCGATGCTCGAGCAGCGACGGCGCTGACGACGGTCGGAGATCCGACCGAGCCGATCACCGTCGGCTCGAGGTCGAGCTGCCGAGCCCCCCAGCGTTCCACCGAAGAGTCGGACACCGCGGCGGCCGCCTCGGGCGTGAGCCGAAGAGGCTTCGCGATCTTTTCACCGACGGTGAGCACGAGCGGAAGCTTCGCCCGAGCCACCTCCCAACCCGTCGGCGTGTCACACGTGACGACCAGCTCGTCTCCCGCCGGGCCCCGTTCGACCTTCCGAGCGTCCGGGAGCAACGGAAGGCCGAGCAGTTCGGCGATCTCGGCGCACACTTGACCGGTGTCGCTGTCGGTAGAGCGCGATCCACCGAGCACGAGGCTCCCCGAGGTGCGCTGGATTGCGCCGACGAGCGTCCGCGCCGTCGCAAGGGTGTCCGAACCGGCGAAGTGCGGGTCGGTGAGCAGGATCGCGCGGTCGACCCCGAGCGCTCGGGTCTCGCGCACGGCCCGGAGCGCCTCGGGAGGTCCGAGCGAGACCACGGTGACCAACTCGCCGGACCGGCGCAGCTCGAGGCCCACCCGCAGGGCACGCTGGTCGAAGGGGTTCAGGACCAGATCGGCGCCGCGACGGACCATCCGTCCCGACGCTGAGTCATACCGGACCTCCTCCGAGCGGGGGACGGCTTTGACCAGAATCACCGAGTCCATGGTCGCCGGCCCGGTCGCTCGGAGATCGACCGGGGCGATAAGGCTCCGGCCGCCGCGGTTCCGAGGTCGGGCCGAAGGCCCGACCCCGCTCCGTTGCCGACGTGACCCTTTAATAATGGACCCCGATTCGCGCTGGGGTAGCCCGCGAGTGCAGGGATCGACCGACCCATCGTCCGTGAGCCCGAGCGACGCGACGTCCTCGGGTGGGCCGCCGCCTCCGGCGGTCGTGCCCTCCTCCTCGGCCCCGCCTCCGCCGTCTTCCGACCTGAGTCCCGCCCCTCCCCCTTCGCCGCCGCCGACACCGCCGTCCGGAGGGACGGCGCCCTCCTCCGCCTCCACCGCGGCCCCCGATCGGTCATTCTGGATCGGTCGAGGGGGAGGTATCGTCCTGCTCCTCGCCGCGCTGATCCTGATGGTGGGACTGGTCCTGCTCGCCAAGCAGAGCTTCGCGCTGGGTTCGTTCCTCGCGCAGGTCGCCTCTTCTACGCCGCCCTCGTCCAGTCAGGCGGCCTCGACGCTCCGCGGGATCATCAGCGCGGGAGCGCTCGGACTCTACGTGATCGCGATCGCCGTGCTGCTCGTCGGGCCGGGCAACATGCTGATGTACCTCCAGAAGTCCCGGAAGGGAGGCGAGTACGCCGGCGACGGGTTGGTCGTCGCCGCCCGGGTCGTGTTCGCTCTCGCCGTGGTGCTTACGGCCAACTACGTCGTCACCGTGGGCGACTCGATCGTTCCCGCCCCGAGCGGGAGCACCCCCTCCATCTCCCTGAGCAAGATCGTCCTCTCGGGCGAGATCATCGTGCTCTACCTCATCGTCGGCTTCGTGCTCGCGGTCGTCGGACGGCTGCTCCTCCACCACCCCCGGGAGCTGGAGCGCCAGGTGCCCCGCGACGACAAGTTCGAGCGCACGTCCCGCTACCTGGGCTACGCCGCGACCGCCCTCCTGATCCTCGGCGTGGTCCTCGACGTGCTCATCGTCTTCGAGTACTTCACGGGGGGCGTCTCGTTCATCCCGAGCTCCCAGGCGAAGGCGAACTTGTTCGGCTGGGGCATCGTCTTGCTCGGGATCTGCGTCATCCTCGGTGGGCTCCGGGACATGTTCCACGCCTGGGCCTTCGCGGGCCAACCCTACGCGCACCCGCCCGTCGCAACCCCGATGCACTAGCATCCCTCCCGGGACGCCGGCCGTCGGCGACCCCCGGGGGCCATCGGGGGGCGGAGAGCGGGGACTCGAGGTCGGAGGACCACTCACCCGCCTCTTGCCTCGAGCCAGAAGCCGTACCGCGGGATCCGGATCGGATCCTCGTGGCTGACGGTCCGGTGCAGCTCTTCGAGCCGCGGACGGGCCCGGGCGACGGAGAAGCCCGGCGCGGCCCAAGGCACCGCGGTGAGGTACCAGACGAGCGCGCCGACATCGTAGAGCCGAAGCTCGAACACTGCCTCTTGGGCCGATCCGACCGAGAGGCCGGCCTCCGTGACCTGCTCCCGGGCGACCCCGAGGTCCCATCGCGCCCTCTCGCCCTCGCTGAACGGAAGCCCGAGGATCCTGGCGAATTCCGGTATCTCGCCGCTACCGGTCTGTTCGGTCAGGAAGATCCCTCCCGGAGCGAGGATGCGTGCGACTTCGGCGGGCACGAATGCCTCGTTCCGGTCGATGACGAGGTGGAAGGCACGATCCCGGAACGGGAGGCGACCGCGGGGACCGTTCGCGGGAGCTCGATCGTTCTCGGGAGCCGCCGAGGTGCGGATCACTTGGACTCCGAGCGGATGCAGTCGGCGGGCGGCGACTCGGACGTTCGGGGCGTACGACTCGGTCGCGACCGTGAGATCTGGGCGGACCCGGAACGACGCGAGACGTTCGCCCCCTCCCGTGCCGAGGTCCAGTAGGTCCGGCGAGCGACCCGACCGGAGCTGGACGAGCGAGTCGTAGTCCCACGGAGGCTCGTCCTCGTCGTACCGGCCCTGGGCGCGCAGCCATCCGAAGTCCCACCCCTCGATCGGGTGCGCTCGAGCCTCCGCCAAGAGGTCCTCCACGGACCGAAGCGAAGCCATGGGATCGCCTCCGAATTCCGCCTGTGGCCCGAGCTCGCCCTGCCGAACCGCGAGCGCCCGAACTATCCGACGGCCCAGTAGTGATGGAGCGCCGTGTTCCCCGCGACGCGCCCGAGCGCGACCGCGTGATCAAGTACGAGATGGGCAAAGAATCGCCCGTGTTCGTCGCTGCCGGGGGGATCGTGCGCGAAGTAGAACCCGTCGCGCCGGAGCGCTTCCCAGAACAGCTCCGGCGTCAGGGGATGCTCTGGAGTACCATCCGGCGCGCACTGGACGGCGCAGTCGAGGGCACGACCGATCGGATCGTTTGAATCGGGATGGAGCAGCTGCATCGGCCCGTCCTAAGTCCCGGCGTGTTATCTACTTGCGGTCGCCGACCCTTCGCGCGGCTGCGCGCACCGGTGCGATGGGGGTTTCCGGTAGAGGGGGCCCTTCGGCGCGCGCGAGGCCGGCCCCGACCATCGCGCTCGCTTTCGGGCCGCGAGAAACCGAGAGTTCGACGGCGGCCGTTGGCCCCCGGTCAAGCCGGCAGATCCTGGCGGACCGATCCCGATCTCCCGAGGCGATGGTGTCACCCCGGAGGAA
>JASHYU010000157.1 GCA_030042855.1 Thermoplasmata archaeon | reverse complement strand
TTCGCCGAGGGCGTGATCGGGGGTTTCGGCGCATTCACCACGATGCTGCTGGGAGACCTGGACGAGTCGCTTCGGCGGGCGGAACGGCACACGAGCTACTTCCGGACCCGCGGACAGCCGCAAACGGCCCACAACCTGCTGCACTACGCGTACCCGGCGATCGTCTGGGGAAGATTTGCTGAGGCGGAGGGGTATCTCGACCGGGCGAGGGTGGTGCTCGCGTCGGAGAAGGCCGCCATGCAGGATGGGTTCTACCTGCTGTTCCGCGGACTGCTCGAACTGCGACGCGGCAATCTCCCCGAGGGGGAGGCGCTCACGCGCAAGGCGCTCGAGCTCGACCACGTCCGCGGACTGCGGGCCTTTGACGCGATCCGCACGGTCTGGTACCTCTCCACGCTCATCGATTGTGCCCTCGGCCAGCACGCGCCGGACCGAGCGGACGACTACCTGAGCGAGCTCGAACGGATCGTGGCCGAGGTGAACGAGATCCCCGCGCGAGCGTTCCTCTCTCGGGGCCAGGGGCTGCGCGCCCGGGACGATGGGGATCTCCCCCGGGCGGCCGGTCTCCTCCGAGAGAGCCGCGAGCTGTGGCGCAAATGCCGTTGGGGACTGCAGCTCGGCCAGACGTCTCTTGAGCTGTCCGAGGTGGAGGCCCAGTTGGGCCACGCCGACCTCGCGGCGGAAGCCCTGGACGAGGCGCTCGCGGCTCTCGGACCGATGCGTGCGCAGCCGGAGCTCGAGCGTGCGCTTCGACTCAAGGCCGGGCGCGCCTCGCGCTGAGCGTCGGTACCGGCGGCCATCTCACCCGTTCGGCGAGAGAAGGTGCCCGGGAAAGCCGACCGTCGACCTCGGGCCCCGCGGACGAGAACTTCCGGGGGCGCATACCCCCTCCGGCACTTCGGGTCCGAGCCTCGCCGGCTCGAGCTCCCCCGCCCGGACGGCACGACCGCGGCGCCCTATCCTCCCTCGCGTCGCGGCCCAACCAGGGAGGGATTGGCTGAGCTCGCGCGCCGTCCGATCACCTCTCGGGCGAGTATCGCGACGAGGCCGACCGCGACGAAGGCGGCCCCGGCGAGATAGAAGCAGTACTGGAACGCCGCCCGGGTGGGGAGCTGAAGGGCGTGTCCGTTCGCGGACTGGACCGCCACATACGTCGTCAGGATCGCGCCGGCCAGAGGGGCGCCGAGACTCTGCCCGATGTACCGGAACGACGTGTTCAGCGAGGTCCCGAGGCCCATCTCGCTCTTCTCGAGCGAGAGGACCAGAAGGTTCTGCAGGGCGACCGCGACCAGACCGCCCCCGACCGCGTAGACCGTCAGGAACGCGCCGACCTCGGGAGGGCTCGTCGCGACCGACAGGAGCAGGTAGCCGGCCACGCCGAACAGTCCCCCGAGGTAGAGGAACGGCTTCACCCCGTAGCGAGGGATCACGGCCCCGACCGCCAGCGCGACCGGCAGCAGCACGACGACCAGCGGGAGCAGCGCCACTCCCGTCTGGAACAGGCTCAGGCCGTACCCGCCCGGCCGGGGCAGCTCCAGCAGGTAGGTGATCGCCTGGAACGCGATGTACCCCGCGACGCCGTAGGCGAGCGTGATGACGTTCGAGAGGAGGACGTTGCGCTGCCTCAGGAGATTCAGGTCGAAGACCGGCTCCTTCTGCCGGTTCTCGTAGAGCGTGAGGGGAACGAGCGCCGAGAGGCCTCCGAGGATCAGCGCGAGGGTCGCCGCCGAGCTCCACCCCCAGGTCGCTCCTTCCGACAGGCCGAGCACGATCGCGGTCAGGCACGCTCCGAGCCCGGCGGCCCCGGCGTAGTCGAGGCGGGCCCCGGGCTTGAGGTTCGGCGACTCGCGGACCAGGAGGTACGTGAGCACCGCCAGGACCAGGATGCACGGGAGGGCCAGGTGGTAGTTCGCCTGCCAGCCGAACGCCGAGGTGACGACCGCGCCACCGAGGATCCCCGCGGCGCCTCCCGCGACCTGGACCGCGCTCAGGAGCCCCTGGGCCCGCGGGACGAGCGGGCGGGGGAACTCCTCGCGGGCGAGGCTGAACGCGAGGGGATAGACGCCGAGTCCGACCCCCTGGAAGAACCGCGAGACGAGGACCAGCTCGAACGTCGGGGCGAACGACGTGGTGGTCGCGACCGCGAGATAGGCGCCGAGGACGTAGAGCAGCACGCGGCGCTTGCCGTAGATGTCGCCGAGCTTGCCGACGATCGGCATCACGGCGACGCCGAAGACGGTGTACAGCGAGATCAGCAGGCTCGTCTCGGCGATGCTGGCGTGGTACTCGACCGCGATCGTCGGCAGCGCGGGAAGGAGCATCACGTCGATGTAGACGATCAGCGCCCCGAGGCACGCGAGAAGGACGAGCGTCCGGTTCGCGTACCCGCGATCGAACGACGGGCCCGTCGCCGGGCCGGACGGGAGCGCCGGGGTCGACGTCGGGCCGCCCTCGCTCGCCATCGGTCCCTCCCACCGTACGACCGGGCCGGGCGGAATCCCGATAGTGCCTCATGGGCTAGGTTTTTGGAGCCGCTCCGATAGGGCGGGGACCGGGCGGCGGACGCATGCGCACGATCGCGGTCGAGCTCTACGGCCCCGAGCTCCTCGAGCGCATCGAGCGCAGCGCCGTCTTCCGGCGTCTGCGGGTCTTCGAG
>JASHYU010000156.1 GCA_030042855.1 Thermoplasmata archaeon | reverse complement strand
GGTCGTTCCGCCTCACCACGCCGCTCGCGTCCCCCGCGATCAGCTTCGTCGTCCGCACGGGCGGCAGCAACCCGGTCTGGGGCGACCCCACCGACTGCCAGCCGTGGGGCTACAACATCAGCGACTACAACGAGGAGGACTACGGGGGGACGTACGGCCTCGACAGCGGGGATGTCGCGGCGTGGACCGGCGGGGAGAACGATGAGCCCCCGACGACGAGCTGGTTCGCCGAGTGCGAGAACACCGTCACCGGGAACTTCTCGTCGATGCCCTCCGCCCAGGTGATCATCTCCACGCACTCCCCCTCCGGGATCCCGCTCGATGAGATCGACTTCTACTTCGTCTGCTACAACAGCACCGCGACGGGCGGGACCACGATCCTCGTCAACGGGACGCTCGCCTCGATGACGTGGTTCCCGGGCGTCACGACGTCCCCGGCGGCCGACGCGCCGACGCTCGGATACTGCGGCAACTTCAACGCGGGCGGGTACGAGGGGGCCGCGTACAGCACCTACTACAACCGGTTGGCCCTCTTCACCCCGCTCCAGCAGGGGGTCGACACGCTCGAGAACGGCGACACCCTGGTCGTCTACCTGCACACGAGCTCGGAGGTGATCGGCGATCGGACGATCGTGCCCCCGCTCGACTTCATGTGCGTCGCGAACGCGGGCGGCGTGACGTTCGAGGACCAGACCGCCGGGGACGGTTGCCACGAGACCGATTCGAGCGCTCCGCACGGCTACGTCCCGACGTTCCAGTCCGATTACGACGACTACCACGGGGCGCCGCCGTGGTGCTTCGACGAGCAGGGCGCGTGCTACATCTACCTCACGTACACGGGCAGCCCGTCGACGGTCCTCGCCTCGATCCCCGTGAGCACGCTCGCGCCGTCCGACTTCCAGTAGGCGAAACCCGGGGCGAGCGACCGAAGTTCGTCAGCACAGGGGGGACGGGGGGACTTCTCGGATGGCAGTTCGCAACCCGCACCGAATGCGCAAGCGGATCATCTTCACGCTGGTCGCCATCGTCGCGGCGTTCGTCGTGGTGCTGCTCGCGCTGATCGTGGCCGGCGTCCTGGTCCTGCCGTCGCACACCCCGGCGCCCGTGACGATCCGGTCGGTCTCGGTCCAGTTCCTCCAGGGCACGACGCCGTCCGGTGCTCTGTGGTTCCATGTGGCGTGGTACAACCTCTCGACGGCGGAGGGCTACCCCCTGACGGTCAGCTCCGGAGGTACCTGGCACCTCCAGGTACCCGTCACGAACTGGGATTCGCTCAACCACACGATCTACGACGTCGCCCCCAACTCGACCAGCGGGGCCGCGGGGTTCCGGGTGGTGGGCACCAGTCCCGCCACGCCGGCCACGGTCCCGGGCATCGGGTACGAGGAAGGCGAGTACTATCTCAGCGTCGTGGTGGCCGCCCCATCCACCCCGGGCTCGAGCTACCAGGTCGGGCTGGTCCTCAACGCGCAGACCCCGTCCTGACGCCCCGGGTCCTCCCCCCGCGGGCGGGCCCGCGGGGCCCGCCGTCCACGGCGAGCCGGCGATTCCACCAACCGGGTTTTTGGTAAGTGCCGTGGCTGAGGGAGGCGTGCCGGTCGCGCTCCGGAAGCTCCCGAGCTACCTCATCCTCGAGCCCACGTCGACGGTCCGGATCGACATGCGTCTCGAGGAACCCTCCTGCGAGATCGACGTCGCGCTCGACAATCCCCGGCCGGGGCGGTCGTTCGTGCTCCTGATCGGCGCCCCCGGAGGGCCGTTCGTACAGCGCGTCCGCCTCGCCGGCCGCGCGCGGATCCACTTCGATCCCCAGAAGGCGGGCGATTACTCCCTCCTGCTCGCCAACCCGCAGTCCGAGCCGCTGGTCGTCCGCCTCAAGGTGACCGAGCTCGCGAGCGGGAGACCTCCGACGCCGCGCAAGGGCGGGGAAACGTCGAAGGGGCGAGGTCCTCGGGCCGGGAGCCGTCCCGGCCCCCGGGCCAGCCATCCGCCCGACAGCCGGCGGCGGCGTCCGGCCACCCGCTGAACGGCCCCGGGGCATCCCGAGAGGCGCCGTCGCCCGCTGCCCCGCGATGGCTCCCGGCGGGCGACGACCTTCTCGACCGCCCGTCGCGATCCGAGTCGCCACGTTATCCCCCATCCGTACTACGGGAACGAACGATGCCGACCCGGCGCCCTACCGGCTCCTCCCCAAGGCGCGCCACCCGCCCCGCTGCGACCGACCGACGGCTGAGCCCTTCGGCCGCCCGCGAATGGCGACAGCGCTGGGACCGGCAGCAGGTCCACGAGGTGCGAGATCGCGAGGCCCGCTTCGAGGCCATGCTCGAGGCGATCGAGGTCCTCGTGGGCCGCCGGTTCCGGGTGCTGGACCTCGGCTGCGGTACGGGGTCCACCTCCGAGCGGATCCTCCGTCGCTTTCCGGCCGCGCGATCGGTCGCGGTCGACTACGATCCCGTCCTGCTTCGGATCGGCCGGATCGGACTCGGTACCCTCGGAGGCCGTCTCACGTGGGTCGATGCCGACCTGCGCGCGGGCGACTGGCCCCGGCGCCTCCCGGTGCGACGGTTCGATGTCGCCGTGTCCACCACCGCGCTCCACTGGTTCGTCCCCGCCCAGCTCCGGGAGCTGTATCCCCACGTCGCCCGGCTCCTGCGACCGGGCGGCTGGTTCCTGAACGGCGACCGCATCGCCTACCCTGCCGGCGCCCGGCACCTCCGCGACGGGGCGCGATCGGCCCGGCGGCTCTCCCGGCGGAGGGAAGCGCGGCCCGGGGAGACCTGGGACGCCTGGTGGACCGCCGTGCTGCGCGACCCGCGTCTGGCCGCCGAGGCGGAGCTCCACCGCCTGCGGTACCCCCGGGCTCACGGCGGCACTCCGACGTTCGATCTGGACGGCCACGTCCTCGCCCTGCGACACGCCGGCTTCCGCGAAGTCGAGCTCGTCTGGACCCGGTGGGACAACCGGGTGCTCGCCGCGATGCGCTAGCCGGACGGACCGCATCGACCGGGTCACCGATCGGCGGCTCGCTCCCCGCGGGCCCTCGCCG
>JASHYU010000155.1 GCA_030042855.1 Thermoplasmata archaeon | reverse complement strand
GGACGGAATGGTCGACGATGAGGTCCACCGGGACGATCGGGTTCACGCGCTCGGCGTCCACTCCACCGGTCGCCGCGGCGCTGCGGAGCGTGGAGAGATCGACCACCACCGGTACGCCCGTGAAGTCCTGCAAGAGGACCCGCTCGGGGTAGTAGGCGAACTCCGTCGCCTCCGGCACCCGCCCGCCCTGGGCGAGCGCGACGAGCGGTTCGACCGCGCTCCGTCGGGGATCGAAGTGGCGCAGGAGGTTCTCGAGCAGGACCCGGACGGTCCGAGGCCGCCGGGCCAGCCGCGCCGGATCGACCCCGGCCAGCCGATCGGGACGGAAGACGGTGTACGACGTCTCGCCGAGCCTCAACGTCTCGGAGACGTGCAAGGGATCGCCCGGGACCATGACCGACCAAGGAGCCGCGCATCTTATCGACTGTGGGCGTCCCGGGGCCCGAACCGGGTCGGCGGTTCCCGCGGTCCCCGGGCGTCGAGCTATCTCGGTCGGAAGGATGCGGACGAGGCTCGGGGGAATCTAACGTGACGGGACCAGCGGGGACCCCGCCGGAACGACGCGGGATATGGATCGGCTCGATCGTCGTCGACTGCACGCATCTCGCGGCGATGATCGCCTTCTGGCAGGCGGCGCTCCACTATGTGCCGCGGGACCCGCCGGGCCCGGACGGCGTCATCCTCAAGGACCCGGCGGGGCGGGGACCGAACCTCAACCTGAGCCGGGGGGAGGAAGGTCCGCTCGACGACTACCGTCTCCACCTCGACCTGTACGCCTCCGATCCCGTGGCGGAGGTCGATCGCCTCATCGGACTCGGCGCCACGATGCGGAGGGGCCCGACCCCCGGGAGCGACTTCGTCACGCTCGCCGACCCCGACGGGAACCCGTTCGACGTGATCGACATCCACTGGCCGGACGCCCGTGCCGACTGGACGTTCGGCCGGCGCGAGTGACGCCCCGGACCGCGGGAGGTCCTCAGCGCAGGGCGGACCGCCCGGGACGCTCGGCCGGAAGCGGGATCGACCGGCTCGGTCGCACCGTCGCGGGGAGGCCGACCTCGAGCCCGGCCACCGGGGCAGGGGTCCGCAGCTCGAGCCGGTCGCCCGCGGGCGTTTCCAGGATGACGAGGCGCTCGCGACCGACGGTGCCGACGGCTCGGATCGTGCCGATCCATCCCTCCGTGCCGGGCGCGACGAGCTCGAGGTCCTCCGCGGCGACGGCCTGGCGGCCCCCGGAGCGATCGACGAGGACATTGTAGCCCAGGAAGCGTGCGGACCGCTCGGACGTCGGGTGGCGGTAGACCGCGTCGGGCGGGCCGATCGCATCGAGCACCCCGTCGAACAGGAGCGCGACCCGGTCGCCCAGAAACAGCCCTTCCTCCCGATCGTGGGTCACGTGGATCGCGGCCGTCCCCCGAGCCCGGAGCGCCTGACGGAAGACCGCGTGCAGCTCTCCCTTCAGCTCGGCGTCGATCGAGGCGAACGGCTCGTCCAGGAGGACGAGGCGGGGCCGCGCGGCCAGCGTGCGGGCCAGCGCCACGCGCTGGCGCTCGCCGCCCGAAAGCTGGTGAGGTCGTCGATCCTCGAAGCCGTCGAGGTGGAGGAGCGCGACGAGCTCGTCCACCTCGCGCTCGACCTCGGCTCGGGGCCGGCGCTGGATCAGCGGACCGTAGGCGATGTTCTCGTAGACCGAACGTCGGGGGAACAGCGCCGGGTCCTGGAACATGAGGCCGATCCCGCGAAGGTGCGCGGGCCGAGCGGTCACGTCGACCCCGGCGAGCCGCACCGTGCCGGCGGTCGGGGCCTCGAGGCCGGCGAGGCAGCGGAGGAGCGTCGTCTTCCCACTGCCGTTCGGACCGAGGACGACCAGGAGCTCTCCCGCGTCGACCGACAACGAGACGGACCGGAGGACCGGGACGCGGTCCCACGCCGCCGAGAGCCGGTCGACCGCGAGGAGGGGATCAGAGCTCGACACGACGACCCCCGACGGAGATCAGGAGGAACACGGCGAGGCTCAGGAGGAGGAGCAGCCCCGCGGCGGCGTCCGCGAGCGCGAACTGCCGCACGTCGGCGAGGCGGTAGAGCGCCACCGGGAGCGTCGTGAACTGGGGCGTGACGAGGAAGTACGTCGCGGTGAACTCGCCCAGGCCCAGCGCGAACGAGAACAGTCCGGCGGTGAGCAGGCCGTCCTGGACCCGCGGCAGGTCGGCGTCGAGGAACGCCGTCCAGCGCGAGGCCCCCAGCGTCGCGGCGGTGTCCCGCAGCTCGGGTCCGAGGCCGGCGAGGGGGATCTCGAGGCTCTGGAGCGCGAAGGGGATCGCGAGGATCGACTGGCTCACGATCACGAGGAACCAGATCGTCGACTCCCCGCCGAGGAGCGGACGCCAGAACGAGGCGAGCGAGAACGCGAGGACGACCGGCGAGAGGAGCAGCGGCAGGAACAGGAACAGGCCGAGCGGTCCCGCGCGGCGCGGGCGCCGGGCGATGGCGTACCCGGCCGGTATCCCTAGCAGCACGGCGATCGCGGCCGCCACCGTCGCGAAGAAGAGCGTGTTGCTCACCATCCCGACACCCGAGATCCCCAGCCGGGCGGTCGTGGACGCGGAGAAGAGGAGCGCGTACGCGGCGCCCGCGCCTCCGCCGCCCGGCGGCACGAGCGCGCGGTAGAGCACGCTCCCGAGGACCACGCCCACGGCCGCGAGGACGACCCCGGCGACCAGCGCGAGGGCGAGCGCGACCGGAGAACGACGCGAGGGGCGGCGACGGACCGGCGCGCGTCGCCCGGGCATCGCCCGGAGGCGCGACACGAGGAGGAGGTACAGCACGGTCGGAACGAGGAACAGCCCGAGCATCACCAGCGACAGGACCCCGGCCGCCGTGGGATCGAGGAAGACCTCATCGAGCGACCAGATGCGGGCCTCGACGGTGTAGCAGCGGGGCCCGCAGAGGAGGAGCGGCGGAGCGAACGAGAGCGCGGAGAAGAGGAACGTGAGGACTCCCCCGACCGCCGCGCCGACCCACGTGGACGGTCCCCAGACCTCCCGGTACGCGCGGGCCGGGCTCCCCCCGAGCGTCGCGACCGTTTCCTCGAGCTCGACCGAGGTGCTCTCGCACGCGGTCGCCGTGAACAGCGCCACGATCGGCACGTTGAACACGAGGTTCGCCGCGACGATCGCCGGCACGCCGGTCCCGAGCCAGGCGAACGCCGGCTCGGGGCCGGAGACGAGCCCGCCCGGTCCGAACAGGTCGAGGATCCCGAGGACCACGACCACGCTCGGCAGCAGGAACGGTACGATCAGAAAGGAGCGGACGACCGCCCTTCCCGGGAACCAGTACCGCCCCAGGAAGATGCCGACCGGGTAGCCGAGCAGGACCGCCCCGGCGGCCGACAGGCCGCCCTGGACGAGCGAGTTGTCGATCGAGGCAGCGTTGAGCGGGGCGGTCGCGATCGGACCGATCGAGGCCCACCCGCCCGCCGCCGCGACCGAGGTCCCGAAGAGCAGCGCGGCGGGGAGAACGGCGAAGGCCAGGACGAACAGGACGACGGGCCCGAGCGGCCCGAGGTCGACGGGCCACTTCCTCATGACGGCAGGTACTGGTCGGCGAGCTCCTGGTACTCGGTCACCCAGGCCCCGATCGACGCGGCGAGCTCGGCCGGGGTCGTCGCATCGTTGAGCGGCTGGATCGTCGCGGGGTCGATCGCGGCCTCGTAGACGCTCGGCACGCCGACGGTCGAATTGGCCGGGTACTCCCACTCGTTGAGCGGGATCTCCGACTGCACCGCCCCGCTCAGGAACCAGTCCTCGAACTCCTCGTCCAGGGCGAGGTGGCGGCTCCCGGCCACGATCCCGATGCCGTAGATCGTCCGCCAGCCGTACGCCGTTCCGT
>JASHYU010000154.1 GCA_030042855.1 Thermoplasmata archaeon | reverse complement strand
GTCACGAGCGGCGGGTAGCCGAGGTCGGCTCGGACCCGGGGGACCTCGGCGAGCACCTCCGCGAGCCGGTCGAGCGCGTCCTGCTCCCCGAGCTGGCCGAGCAGGTTCGAGAGCATGCCGCCGGGGATCTGGTGCGTCAGGATGCCGGGGTCGGTCTGGAGCGACCGGAGGTTCAGCAGCGGTCGGTAGCGTTCGAGCACCCGGCCGAAGTACTCGGCGAGCTCGCCGAGCGCCGCGAGGTCGAGGTGGGGGTCGTACGGCGTCCCGCGCATCGCCGCGACGAGCGTCTCGGTCGGCGGCTGGCTCGTCCCGCCGGCGAACGGGCTCAGGGCCCCGTCGACCGCGACCGCCCCCGCCTCCGCGACGGCGAGGCACGTCATCGCCGACATGCCGCTCGACGAGTGCGTGTGGACGACGACCGGGAGCCCGACCTCGCGGATCAGCGCGCGGACGAGCGACGCGCCCTCGGCCGGCGGAAGGAAGCCGGCCATGTCCTTCACGCACAGCTCGTCGGCGCCCATCGCGGCCAGGCGACGTCCGAGGTCGACGAACGCCGCCTCGGAGTGGACCGGGGAGCGGGTGTAGCAGATCGCCCCCTGCGCCCGCGCGCCGGTGCGCTTCACCGCGGCGATCGCGGTCTCCATGTTCCGCGGATCGTTGAGCGCGTCGAACACGCGGAAGATGTCGATCCCGTGACGGGCCGCCTCGTCGACGAACTTCCGGACGAGGTCGTCCGGGTAGTGCCGGTACCCGACCAGGTTCTGGCCGCGCAGCAGCATCTGGAGCGGCGTCCGCGGCATGGCGCGCTTGAGCGAGCGCAGGCGCTCCCACGGGTCCTCGTGGAGGAACCGCAGGCAGACGTCGAACGTCGCGCCGCCCCACATCTCGATCGAGCGGTAGCCGATCGCGTCGAGCCGCTCCGCGGCCGGCAGCATGTCCCGCGTGCGCATCCGCGTCGCGATCAGCGACTGGTGGCCGTCCCGGAGGACGGTCTCCGTGATCCCGACCATCCGAGCGTCCCCCGGACCGACTAGAGCGGGATGTTCCCGTGCTTCCGCGGCGGGCGATCGTCGCGCTTCGACTGGAGCATTGTGAGGCCGGCGACGAGCCGGGCCCGGGTCTCGGCGGGGTCGATCACGTCGTCGACGTAACCGCGCTCCGCCGCGAGGTACGGGTTGAGGAACTCCGCCCGGTACTCGCCGGCGAGCCGGGTCCGGAGCGCGTCCGCCTCGGCGGCCGGGGCCCGCTCGAGCTCCCGGCGGTAGAGGATGTTCACGGCCCCCTCCGCACCCATGACCGCGATCTCCGCGGTCGGCCAGGCGAGGTTCAGGTCCCCGCCGAGGTGCTTCGAGCACATCACGTCGTAGGCGCCGCCATAGGCCTTGCGGAGGATCACCGTCAGCATCGGGACCGTCGCCTCGGCGTAGGCGTAGAGGAGCTTCGCGCCGTGCCGGATGATCCCGCCGTGCTCCTGCGCGGTCCCAGGGAGGAACCCCGGCACGTCGACGAACGTCACCAGGGGAAGGTTGAACGCGTCGCAGAACCGGACGAACCGGGCGGCCTTCGTCGACGCGTCGATGTCGAGCGTGCCGGCGAGCGCGGCCGGATTGTTCGCGACGAGGCCCACGGGACGGCCGTCGAGCCGAGCGAGGCCGATCACGATGTTCCGGGCCCACTCCGCCTGCACCTCGAGGAACGAGTCGAGGTCGAGCACCCGCTCGACGACCCCGTGGACGTCGTACGGGGAGTTCGCCTCCTCCGGAACGACCCGAGCGAGCTCGGCCGCCGCGGAGTCCGGCGGGCCCGCCGCCGCCGCGATCGGCGGCTCCTCGAGGTTGTTGAGCGGGAGGTAGGCGAGCAGGCGTCGCCCGAGCGCGATCGCGTCGGCGTCGGAGGCGGCGGTGAAGTGGGAGACCCCGCTCCGGGTCGCGTGGGCCTCGGCCCCCCCGAGCGCCTCCATCGTCACGTCCTCGCCGGTCACGGCGCGGACGACGTCGGGGCCCGTGATGAACATCTCGCCGGTGCCCCGGGTCATGATGACGAAGTCCGTGATCGCCGGCGAGTACACGGCCCCGCCCGCACACGGGCCGAGGATCAGGGAGAGCTGCGGGACGACCCCCGAGAGCAGGACGTTCCGGTAGAACACCTCGCCGTAGCCGCCGAGGCTCATCACCCCCTCCTGGATCCGGGCGCCGCCCGAATCGTCGAAGCCGACGATCGGGACGCCCGCCTTGCGGGCGGTCTCCATCACCTTGACGATCTTCATCGCGTGGGCCTCGCCGAGCGCCCCGCCGAACACCGTCGCGTCCTGGGCGAACGCGCAGACCGGGCGACCCGCCACCTCTCCCCACCCGGTCACGACCCCGTCGCCCGGGACGCGCCGCTCGTCGAGGCCGAACTTGTCGACGCGGTGCGTCACGAACGCGTCGCTCTCGGTGAACGTCCCCGGGTCGAAGAACGACTCGAGGCGCTCCCGCGCCGTGAGACGTCCGGAGGACCGATGCCGGGCCACGCGTTCCGGCCCGCCGCCCTCGCGCGACCGGCGCTTCAGGACCTTCCAGCGGTCGAACGCCTCGCTCATGCCGACTCCTCGACGCGAAGGTCGCCCGCTCTTATCGCCCACCGGTCCCCTCCGTTCTCCACCCAGAGGGCGCCGTCGTCCCCCAGCTCGACGATCCGGCCGACCGGCCGGCCGTCGAGCCACGCCGATCGGCCGACGCCCCAGAGCTGCCGTCGGCAGACCGCGAGGAGCTCGGCGCGGCCCGCCGTGTCGCGCGCGGCTTGGGCGGTACGGAGCGCGACCGCGACGACCGTCCGCTCGACCTCGTCGAGTGGCGGCCCGGGGGGGTGGAGCTCGTCGAGGCCGATGATCCGGGGGAGCAGCTCGGGCGGATACGACCGCGGTTCCACCGAGACGTTCACGCCGATGCCGGCCACCGCGGAGGCTCTCCGCGGAGGGAACGCGACCCGATCGACGAGCACCCCGGCCAGCTTTCGGCTCGGAGCGTGGGGCGGGACGGCGAGCACGTCGTTCGGCCACTTCACCCGGAGGGGGAGCCGAGCCGCCCGGCCGAACTCCTCGGCCAGCGCGGCACCGAGGGCGAGCGGCAACAGCGGCTCGGCCGGCTCGGGGGACGCGAGCACGATCGAGAGGTGGAGGCCGCCCCCGGGCGACTCCCACCGGTGGCCGGCGCGACCGCGACCCTGGGTCTGCTGGCGAGCGACGATCACGGTCCCTTCGCGGGCCCCGCTCCGGGCGAGCTCGATCGCGCGGTCCTGGGTCGAGGCGATCTCCTCGTAGAACTCCCGAACGGGTTCCACCGGCGGTCCCCGGTCGCGGTCGAGCGGGCCGCTGCGTATAGGGTTTGGGCGACCTCGGCGGCGCGCCCGGGCCGGCCCGCCGCGCGCTCTATATGGACCGCCCGGCTCGGGCGCGGGATGACGAGCGTCGAGGCGCTCCTCGCTTCGTTCGCGCGGGACGCCGAGCCCCAGGTCCGGCAGCAGCTCGGGGGCCTCTTCGGCGGGATCCTCCGGGCCTACCTGCCCCAGACGTGGGTCTTTCGGACCGAGGATGGCGTGGCCACCCTCCGGGTCGACGCGGCCGGGAAGTTCTCGGTCGTGGCCGGCGCCGTAGCCCCGGCGGACGTGACGGTCGAGGTGGGCCACGCCCGGCTCACGGCGGCGCTCACGACGCGCCGTCGGGAGGCCGTGCCCCCGGGGCCTCTCACCGTGACCCCGCACACCTCGAAGGGCCGTACCGCATTCGAGTATCTTCGAGGCCGGATCGGCCTGTAGGCCCGGCTCCGCCACCTCGGCGCGGCCAGCCGCCCGGGATCAGGTCACGTCGAACGACGCCTTCGCCACGTTGGACTGCGCATCGGTCGCCGTGAACGTGTACGTTCCGCTCGAGGTCCCGGCGGGGATCGTGAACGTGCAGCTGAAGTTGCCCGAGACGTTCGTGATCGTCAGGCAGGCCGTGCCCCCGCTCCAGCTCACGGTCACGGCGGAGGCTCCAGCGAAACCGGTCCCGTTGAACGTGACGGTGGTGCCCACCGGTCCCGAGACCGGGGAGTCCGTCAGATCCGCCTCCACGGTGTACGTCGTCGCGGCCGCATTCCCCTTGGCATCGGTGCCGGTGAAGGTGTACATCCCGTTCGCGGTCTGAGGGATCGTGAACTCGCAGGAGAAGCTGCCGACCTTCGTGGACTTGGCCGAGCACGCGGTGCCGCTGACCCACGTCACGTTCACCTTCGACGAGCCGGCGAAGCCAGTCCCGCTGAAGATAACCAGGGATCCGACGGTGCCGGACGTCGGAGTCCCGGTGAGAGCGGGAATGACCTTGAGGACCACTTTCGCGGTATTGTCGTTTTCATCCGTCGCGTTGAAGGTGTAGGAGCCAGCCGGAGTCGCCGGTATCTTGAACGTGCAACTGAAGCCGCCCGTGCTGCTCGTCGTGGCGGTGCACGCGGTCCCCCCGCTCCACGTCACGGTGACCGGCGCGCTGTCGTTGAAACCCTTCCCACTGAACGTTACGGTCTTGGTCACCGTATTCGGCGAGCGGGAGATGCTCAGTTTGGGCGTATCCACAAACGCGGCCGTCGCCTTGTGCGAGGAGGCGTCCGTTCCGGTGAACGTGTACGTCCCGCCCACCGTGTACGCGGGGATCGTGAACGAGCAGCTGAACGCCCCGGCGGTGCTCGTGGTCGCGGTGCACGCGGTCCCGTGGGTCCACGTAACCGTCACCGACGAACTGGTCGCGTAGCTCGTCCCGTTGAACGTCACCAACGTGCCGACCAGTCCCGACGCGGGGCTCGCCGTCAGTGTGGGGATGACGGAGAAGGCTGCGGTCGCGGTGTGGGGCGTGTTGTCCGCCCCGGTGAACGTATACTGACCCGCCGGCGTCTCGGGAATCACGTAGGTGCAGGACATGCTCCCTTGTCCGTTCGTGGCCACGTCACACGCCTGCACCGAACCGCTCATCCACGTGATCCAGACCTGCGCACCGCCCGTGGTATCCGGACTGTCGTACCCGGTCCCGACAAACGTGACGGTCGTCCCCGCCGGCCCCGAGGTCGGGCTCACCGTGAGTTGCTGGATCACCGTGAACGTCGCGGAGGCGGTGTTGGAGCTCGCGTCCGTCCCCGTGAACGTCCATCCACCGTTGTAGGTCGCGGGGATCTGATACGTGCAACTGAAGTTCCCCTTGGAGTTCGTGGTCGCGGTGCACGCCGTACCGTAGCTCCAGCTGACGGTGATCGCTGAACTGTGCGCGTAGCCCGTCCCGTTGAACGTGAGCAACGTTCCGACGTAGCCGGAGACGGGGGCTACAGTAAGCACCGGACTGCTGCTCGCGGAGACCGATCCGGACCGGCCGAGAAGCGCATCGCTCGAACGAGCGACGGAGATCTGGCTGCCCGAGCCGAGCACGGCGCCTAGCTCACCCGACCCCGAAAACGCAACGATCGCGGGGTGCTGGGGAAGTTGATGCGACTCGACACCTCCGACGCCCGGACCCGCGGCGGAAACCGCGCCCAGGATCGCCGAGATTAGGACTGCACTCAGGACGACAAGACGCCGCGAGAACACGATGGTCCACCGGCAGCCGCGTAGCGGGTTGGCCGATATAAACGTGAGCGAGTTACGAGGCCTTTCGAAGTCACCGAAGAAGAATTGCTCCGTCGTCGTCGTCCGGGGAGAATCTCCCCGGCCCCGGGGTCGACCGAGTTCGGGTCGAGGGCAGCGGCGTGCTCACGGACCCGGGCGAGAGCGGGGAATACGGACGTTCGACCGATCGAGGACGTCCGCGCTCGAGCTAGCGCACGTCCCGAAGACGCTGTACCATCTTGACAGCGGCCCGCACTGCGCTGCCCGCGTTTTCGATCCGGTCTTGGGCTTGCAGACGCGTTTCCCCCGGGCCCGAGATTCCGAGTCCCACCGGTTTCCCGAACTCCACCGCGAGGTCGGCGAGCTTGCGCGCCGCCTGGTTCATCACGACCTCGTCGTGGTTCGTCTCCCCCTCGATCACCGCGCCGAGGGCGACGACCGCGTCGACGTCCGACCGCTCGAAGAGGACCTTGACCGCGAGCGGAATGTCGTAGACCCCCGGGGTCTTGAGGACCGGACCGAGCGTCGCCCCGAGGAACACGATCTCCTCCTTCGCCCGCTCCACCATGAGGAGCGTCACGTCGTAGTTGAACTCGCTCGCGACGATCGCCACCCGGATCCCCTTTCCCTCGTTCGTTCCCTTCGGCATTGTGATCGTTCTCCGTCTCGGTGCCATCCATTCCTCAGTGGCTGCGCCGGACCGGTCCCACGTCCGGGAACCC
>JASHYU010000153.1 GCA_030042855.1 Thermoplasmata archaeon | reverse complement strand
GGCGCGAGGGAGCCCAGTATGTCGCGCACGGGTGCACGGGGAAGGGCAACGACCAGGTCCGTTTCGACCTCTCCACGACCGGCCTCGCGCCCGAGCTCGAGGTCGTCGCGCCCGCCCGGGAGTGGGGGATGTCCCGGGAGGAAGAGATCGCGTTCGCCGAGGCGCACGGGATTCCGGTGCCCGCGACGCGGCGATCGCCGTACAGCACCGACGAGAACCTCTGGGGTCGCTCGGTCGAGTGCGGGATCCTCGAGGATCCCGCGGTCGAGCCGCCGGAGGAGGCGTTCGGATGGACCACGGCACCGGCCGAGGCGCCGAACGACCCCGGCTACGCGAACGTTCGCTTCGATCACGGCGTGCCGGTGGCCCTGAACGGTCGCCCGATCCCGTTCCACCCGCTGGTCGTCGAGCTCAATCGGCTCGCCGGCGCCCACGGGGTCGGTCGGATCGACCACCTCGAGTCCCGGGTCGTCGGGATCAAGTCCCGCGAGGTCTACGAATGCCCCGCGGCCACGGTACTGATCGCGGCCCACCAGGCGCTCGAAGCGCTCGTCCTCCCCCGGGACCTGCTCGATTTCAAACGGACCGTCGAGCAGCGGTACGGTCAGCTCGTCTACGACGGTCTCTGGTTCACTCCGCTCAAGGGAGCGCTCGACGCCTTCGTTTCCGCGACGCAGGACCGCGTGTCCGGCGAGGTCGCGGTCAAGCTGTTCAAGGGCTCCGCTCGCGTGACGGGACGCCGCTCGCCCTTCGCCCTCTACCAGAACGGACTCGCGACGTACTCGAGCGGAGACCGGTACCGCCACCAGATGGCGGAGGGGTTCATCTACGTCTGGGGACTGCCCGCGCGCACCTGGGCCGCGGTCGGGGCGACGTCCCGCCCTGAGATCGCTCCGCCGGCGAAGCCTCGCCCGTAGGGACCGGTATCTCGACCCATGGCGAGATCGTCCGCCGGTCCCTCGTACGTTCGCGCGCCGGGCGCTCCGTTCCTCTGCTCCCTTCCCGTCGACCGGGCCCTCGCGCGGTTCGACCTCGCGGGGAGCATCGTGCATGTCGAGATGCTCGAACACGTCGGCCTCTTGGCGGCCGACGAGGCCCAGACCCTGCGCGCGGGCCTGCGCGCGGTCGGAAGGGAGATCGACGCGGGCGAGTTCCCGTGGCGGGAGGAGCTCGAGGATGTGCACACGAACGTCGAGTCGCGGCTCACGGAGCTCGTCGGACCGCTGGGAGAGAAGCTGCATACCGGAAGGAGCCGGAACGACCAGGTGGCGCTCGACGAGCGGCTCTTCCTACGAGTGCTCGTCCGCGACGTCGCTCAGCTCGCGCTCGAGCTCGCTTCGGCGCTCGTCCGGCGGGCGCGCGACGACGCCGGGAGCCCGATGCCCGGCTACACGCATCTGCAGCGCGCGCAGCCCGTCACCCTCGGCCACTGGCTCCTGGCCCACTATTGGCGGTTCGACCGGGACATCGACCGGCTCCTCGCGACCGAGCGCCGGGCCAGCGTCTCCCCTCTCGGGGCCGGTGCCCTCGCGGGCTCGACCTTGCGGCTCGACCCGCAGTACGTCGCCGAGCGCCTCGGCTTCACGCGACCGTTCGAGAACTCGATCGACGCGGTGAGCGACCGCGACTACTTCGCGGAGGTGCTCTTCGATCTCGCCCTCCTCGCGGTCCACGCGAGCGGTCTCGCGGAGGAGATCGTCCTGTTCGCTACGAAGGAGTTCGGGTTCCTCGTGCGGACACCCGCCCTCGGCTCCGGCAGCAGCCTCATGCCCCAGAAGCGGAACCCGGACGTCCCGGAGCTCGTCCGCGGGAAGGCGGGGCGCGTGGTTGGGGACCTCGTGACCCTGCTCACGACGCTGAAGGGGTTGCCGCTCGCGTACGACCGCGACCTCCAGGAGGACAAGGCCCCGGTGCTCGATGCCCGTTCCACGGTGACCCAGGCGCTCGGCGCGCTGGTCGACCTCCTGCCTCGGCTCGAGTTCGATTACGACCGGCTCCGATCGGCCGCCTCGGACCCCGAGCTCTACGCGACGGATCTCGCGGAGGAGATGGTCACGCGCGGGGTACCGTTCCGGGCGGCCCACGAGTCGGTCGGCGCTCCCTACCACGCGGTCCCTCGTTCGGAAGGCCGGGTGCGCTCCGACGCTCGGGACGGAGCGGAGCCCCCGGCCGACCCGGTAGCGGCGATCGCCCGTCGAACCGTCCCGGGCGGACCGGGCACGGCGGCGCTGGCCGGGCAGCTGCGGCTCGCCGACGAGCGGCTCGCCGCGCGGCGCCAATCCCTCTCCTCGCTCGATCGTGCGATCGAGCGGATCGAGGAGCTACTGAAGGAGGAACCGAAATGACGCAGTGCCCCGAGTGCGACGCGAACGTGGAGAACCCGACGATGATCGTGGGCGAGGTCTTCCCCTGCCCCGACTGCGGGACCGAGCTCGAGGTGAGCGGCCTCGAGCCGTTCGCCGTCGTGCTCGCTCCCCAGGAAGCCGAGGACTGGGGTGAGTGACGGGTTCCGGCTCGGGGTCTACTGCACGATCGTCCGGCCTGAGGAGAAGTGGATCCTCGCGGCGGCCGAAGCGCGCGGGGTGATCGTCGACCGGTGGGACGACGGCACGGTCACGTTCGGTCTCGACCGGCCGTCGGCGCTGCCATCGGTCGTGCTGATCCGGTCGGTCAGCCACACGAGCTCGCTCTACGCCGCGTGGGGATTCGAGCACTACGGGACGCCGACGGTCAGCGCGGCCCGTGTCCTCGCGCTCGCGGGCGACAAGGTCCGGACGTCGTTCTGCCTCGCGCACGCCGGGATCCCGACGCCGCGGACCGTGGTCGCGCTCTCGCCCGAGTCCGCCCTCCGGGCGATCGAGGCGATCGGGTATCCGGCCGTGCTCAAACCCGCGGTCGGGTCGTGGGGGCGGCTGATGGCGAAGGTCGGCGATGCCGAGCAGGCAGTCCAGATCCTCGAGCACAAGAGCGCCCTTTCCGGTCCGCTCCACTCGGTGTTCTACATCCAGGAGTACGTCCCCAAGCCCGAGCGGGACCTCCGGGCCTTCGTGGTCGGCGACTCGGTCATCGCCGCGATGTACCGCCGGTCGAGCGAGTGGCGGACGAACGCCGCCCGCGGCGGCTCCGTCGAAGCCGCGCCGCTGACCGAGGAGCTGGTCGAGCTCTCGCTCCGCGCGGCGGAGGCGGTGGGCGGCGGCGTGCTCGCCGTCGATCTCATGGAATCCCCTCGCGGACTCCTCGTCCACGAGGTCAACCCGACCCCGGAGTTCAAGGCGCTCACCGCGGCGACGGGGGTCGACGTCGCCGCGCGCATCGTCGAGCACGCGATCGAGGTGGGCCGACGGTGAAGGTCGCGGTGGTCGGCGGCTCGGGGTACGTCGGGGGCGAGCTCCTCCGGCTGCTCCTCCACCATCCCGATGTCGAGGTCACGCAGGTGACCTCGGACGGTCTCGCCGGGAAGTCCATCGCCCGCGCGCATCCGAACCTGCGCCGGTCGTCCTCGCTCCGGTTCGTTCCCCACGG
>JASHYU010000152.1 GCA_030042855.1 Thermoplasmata archaeon | reverse complement strand
CCCCCGAGCTCGGGACCCCGTACCCCGTGCGTCCGTAGGGCCCCCGGTCGCCCGACACGAATTAAGCCGAGCTCCGATAGCCGGGAACGATGGGACCGGATCGCCTCCCGACCGGCATCCCGTCCGTCGACCGGCTGCTCGACGGAGGGATCGAGACCGACTCGCTCACCGAGATCTACGGCGAGGGCGGGAGCGGGAAGACGCTCTTCTGCCTCGAGGTGGCGATCCGGGTCGCGCGCGCGGGCCGCTGGGTCTTCTACATCGACACCGAGGGCGTCAGCGTCGACCGGATCCGCGCGGTCACCGGCGCGGACCTCGACCGGATCCTCGAGCGCTTCCTGCTCTCCTCCCCCACGAACCTCGAGGAGGAGGCGCGCGCGGTCGCGACCGCGTGCGCGCTCGCGCGGGAAGGACGACGGCCCGTCGGTCTCCTGGTCGTCGATTCCGGCACGGCCCTCTACCGGCTCTCGCTCTCGGGCGACGACGAGGACGACGCCCGCCAGACGCTCTCGCTGGCCGTCGCCGATCTCGTCGCGACCGCGCTCCGCGCCCACGTGCCCGTCCTCTTCACGAACCAGGTCTGGCGGAACGTGCGCGCCGGCACCCTCGAGCCGCTCGGAGGCTCCTTCCTGAACCACGCGGCGAAGACGATCCTCCGGTTCGATCGGCTGGCCGGCGATCGCCGCCGGGTCGTCCTCGTGAAGCACCGCTCGCTGCCGGAAGGCGCGACCGAGTTCCGGATCTCGTCCTCGGGGCTCGAGTAGCCCCGTCGCGATGAAACTAAGATAAGGTGGGTCGGGTTTCGGAGCGCAATGAACGGAGCGGTCGAGTATTCCGACGTCTCGACACCGATCGGGGTGTTCCGCCTGGTGTACCAGGGCACGAACCTGCGGGTCGTCGATCTCCTCGAGAACGGCGTTCACCAGACGGGCCTGCCCACGGGCGCCGTGCGACGCCGACCCCCGTACCCGGAGGGCAGCCCGCCGCGCCAGCTCCAGGAGTACTTCCGCCAGCGACGGACCGCGTTCGAGGTGACGCCCGACCCGGACACCTCCTCCGAGTTCGACCGCGCGGTCTGGAGGGCGCTCCTCGCGGTCCCGGCCGGTCAGACCGTCACCTACGGAGAGCTCGCCCGGCGCTCCGGCTTTCCCGGCGCGGCCCGGGCGGTCGGCGGCGCGATGGCCCGCAATCCGATCCCGATCGTGATCCCGTGCCATCGCGTCGTCGGGGAAGGGGGATCGATCACCGGCTTCGGGCTCGGGCTGTGGCGCAAGCGATGGCTCCTCGACCTCGAGGGCGCCTGGCCGATCCGATCGCGCTCGGCCGAGGGACCCCGACCGCACGGGCAGCAGACCCTCGACGTCCACCTCGAACGCGCCCGCCCGCGCGCTCGACCGCGCCCAGCTACTACCGCTCGCCGTAACTTGCGTGCGTAAGCTACTACGGACCGTAGTAAGATAACCGAGCAATCTCCTCCTCCGAGCGGGAGCCCGGCCGGTCCCCGGAGTCCGACCGCCGACCGAGCATTACCTACTACCGGTCGTGGTAGGTCGACGGGACGGGAACGCCGCGACCGCGCCGGCGCGCGAGGCCGAACCTACTACGGACGGTAGTAGGAATTCCGTGGCGGATCTACCTACTACGAACCGTGGTAGGTACGCCTCGCCGGTCCCGGACCTGCCCGCGGGACCTACCCCGAGTAGTAGGCGGCGTCGTACGGCTCGGGCTTGAGGCCCCGGCGCTGCCGGATCTCGGCCACGACCCCCGGCTGGAGCTCGGCGGGCACCGGCTCGAACCCGAGCGACTCGGTGGCCCACAGGACCTTGCCGGCCGTCGCGCTGCGGATGTCGGAGGCGAACCCGAACATCTCGGCGACCGGGACCTTCGCGACGATCGTCTGCAGGTCGCCGACGCTCGTCATGTCGAGGATCTCGCCGCGGCGCCGCTGGAGCTCGCGGGTCGCGCCGGCGAGGACCTCCTGCGGGACGTTGACCGTGACCTTCTGGAACGGCTCGAGGAGGAGGCGGTCGCCGAGCACCATGGCCCCGTAGATCCCCGAGCGCGCCGCGGGGATGGTCTGCGCCGGCCCGCGGTGGATCGAGTCCTCGTGGAGCTTCGCGTCGACCAGCCGCACCTTGAGACCGTAGACCTTCTCGTTCGCGAGGGGGCCGCGGTTCATCGCCTCCTTGAAGGCGTCGATGATGAGGTCCATCGTCTCGTTGAGGTACTGGATCCCCTTCGTCACGTCGAACAGGATGTTCGTCCCCTCGACGGCGACGAGCCCCCGCCCCTCGTCCCGCGCGACGCCGAGCTGCTCGAGCTTGGTGACGAGCGTCTTCGTGTCCTTGAACGACTTCCCCTGCGGGACCTCGCCGTCGCGGATCGCCTGGACGACCGCGGTCGGGAGCGGCTCGACCTCGAAGTAGAACCGGTTGTGCTTGTTCGGCGACTTCCCCTCGAACGGCCCACCGGGCTCTTTCACGACCTCCCGATAGACGACGATCGGCTTCGACGCCTCGATCTCGACCTTGTAGTCGTTGACGATGCGGTACTGCGTGATCTCGAGGTGGAGCTCGCCCATCCCCGAGAGGAGGTGCTCGCCCGTCTCCTGGTTGATCTCGACCCGGAGGCTCGCGTCCTCCTTCGCGATCTTGCGCATGACCTCGATGAGCTTCGGCAGGTCGGCCATCCGCTTCGGCTCGATCGCGACCGTGACCACGGGCTCGGAGACGTGCCGGATCTCCTCGAACGGGACCATGTCGGGGGTCGAGGCCATCGTGGTGCCCGCGAACGCGTCGGTGAGCCCGATGACGGCCGCGATGTTCCCGGCCGTCACCTCCTCGACCATGAGCCGCTCGGGGCCCATGAACAGGGACACGTGCTGGATCCGGTCGCGGATCTTCGTCCCGACGACGCTGAGCTCCATCCCCTTCTGGAGGCGGCCCGAGAAGACGCGGCCGGTCGCGATCTCGCCGGCGCTCGGGTCCATCGTGATGTCGGTGACCATGAACGAGGTCGGCCCACTCGGGTCGGTATTGACCATCGCGGTGCCGATCGCGCTCGCCGGGTCGCCCTTCCAGATGTTCGGGATGCGGTACTTCTGCGCGACGTGCGGGCTCGGGAGGTGCCGCACGACCATGTCGAAGACGACGTCGTTGATCTTCGCCCGCTGGGCGATCTCCTTCGAGCGACCGGTGGAGACGAAGTCGATGATGTCCGGGAACTTCACGCCCGTGCGCTGCATGTAGGGCACGCTGATCGCCCAGTTCTCGTAGCCGGAGCCGAAGGCGACCGAGCCGTCCCGGGGGTCGACGCTCCAGGCGTCGACGAACTCCTCGGGCGCCATCTTGCGGATGAGCTCGTTGACCTCCGCGATGATGTTGGCGAAGCGCTTCTGGGGGGATTCCGGGGTGAGCTTGAGCTCCTTGATCGCGCGGTCGACCTTGTTGATGAAGAGCGTCGGCTTCACCTTCTCGCGCAGCGCCTGGCGGAGCACGGTCTCGGTCTGCGCCATCACGCCCTCGACGGCGCAGACGACGACGATCGCGCCGTCGACCGCGCGCATCGCGCGCGTGACGTCCCCGCC
>JASHYU010000151.1 GCA_030042855.1 Thermoplasmata archaeon | reverse complement strand
GCGAGCGATCGCGCCGGAGCGGGCGGCTCCGGGCGATCCTCCAGGACGGTCGGGCCCTGTTCCACCTCGGTCCCGACGGGGTGCCTCGTCCGAGCTTCCGCGGAGGCGAGCGGCTGCACACCGCCGTGGGCCCGGGTCGGGAGCGCGTGGGGGTCGCGGACGACGCGGTTCCGTTCGTCCGGGAGGGGCGGACCCTGTTCACGCGGTTCACGATCGGGAGCGACCCCGCCCTGGTCCCGGGGGCGAGCGCGCTCCTCGTCGACCGGAGGGACCGCCTCCTGGCCGTCGGCCGGCTCCTCCTCGCGCCCCACGAGATGCCGCGCTGCTCCCGCGGCGTCGCGGCCTGGGTGACGGCGCACGGCCGCTCGACGGAGCCCCCGGAGGAGACCGACGAGTCCCCGGACCGCGCGGCCGGGTGAAGGAAGCTCGGCGCGGGGCCAGAGCTAATAGAGCCACCACGGTGTGTAATCGAACGTTCGGGGTCGCACTTCCGCATGACCAAGACGTTCCTCCTGTTGCAGCTCGATAGCGAGGGCGCGCCGTACTCGGAGGTCGCCGAGGTGCTCGAGGATCTCGGGTTCCGGGCGGAGACGGAGGGCTACGACTTCGCCTACGACTGGGGGCGGGCCGCCAGCGTCGGCGAATCCCTCGAGTTCGCGGACCGCATCCAGGAGGCGCTGCGCGGCACGCGCGTACGGTTCCGTATCGAATCGACCGAGGACTGACGCGCGCCGGCGCGGGGCCGGGGATCTCCCGAGCGAGGTTCGGCGGGGCCATGGTCGTACTCGGGATCGAATCCACGGCCCACACGGCCTCGGTCGGAATCGTCGAGGAAGGGGCGCGCGTCCTCGGGCTCGCGTCGGACATGTACCAGCCCCCGTCGGGCGGCATCCACCCGCGCGAGGCCGCGAACCATCACGTCGAGGTCCTCCCCGGCCTCGTCGAGCGAGCGCTGACGGCCGCGGGAGTGCGCCCCCGCGAGCTGGAGGCCGTCGCGTTCGCCCAGGGACCCGGGCTCGGGCCGTGCCTGCGCGCGGGGGCGACCGTCGCGCGGATGCTCGCCCTCACCTGGGACCGGCCCCTCGTCCCCGTCAACCATTGCGTCGCGCACGTGGAGATCGCCCGCGTGTTGAGCGGCCTCGACGACCCGCTCCTGCTCTACGCCAGCGGCGGCAACACGCAGGTCATCGCGTACGCCCGCGGACGCTACCGGGTGCTCGGCGAGACGCTCGACATCGGGATCGGGAACTTCCTCGACAAGCTCTGGATCGAGCTCGGGGGTACGTTCCCGGGCGGTCCGGCGCTCGAACTCGAGGCCCGGACCGGCTCGGGGCTGATCGTCCCGCTCCCGTACTCGGTGCACGGGATGGACGTCGCGTTCTCGGGCCTGCTCACCGCGACGCTCGCGCACCGGGCGAAGGGCGTCGCGCGGCCCGATCTCGCGTACTCGGTCGAGGTGACCGCCTACGCGATGCTCACGGAGATCACCGAGCGGGCCCTGGCCCACCGACAGCGCGACGCGGTCGTCCTGGGCGGCGGCGTGGCGTGCAACGAGCGGCTCCGGACGATGGTCCGGACGATGGTCGAGGGACGGGGGGGCACGATGTTCGCCCCGCCCCGCTCGCTGTGCGTCGACAACGGGGCGATGATCGCCTGGACCGGCCTCCTTGGCCTGCGGGCCGGCGTCTCGGTGCCGGTCGAGGCGAGCGCGGTCCAGCCCCGTCAGCGCACGGACCTCGTCGCCACGCCGTGGCGGGCGGCGTAGCCGACCCTCGTTAAGTTCGCGCCCGGCGTTCCCGGCCGGATGGAGTCCGTCGACGTGCTCGTGGTGGGCGCCGGCCCGGCGGGGTCGACGGCCGCCCACCGCCTCGCCGAGCGGGGCCACACGACCCTCGTGATCGAGGAGCACGCGAAGATCGGCCAGCCCGTCCAGTGCGCGGGGCTCGTCTCCCAGCGGGTCCTCGACCTCGCGGGCTCGAGCGCGATGGTCCGCACAAGCGTCCGGGGCGCGTCGGTGTTCGGACCGAGTCTCGGCTCGATCACGTTCCGGGCCGAGGGTCCCCGGGCCTTCGTGATCGACCGCGGGGCCCTCGACGTCCAACTGGCCGACCGGGCCGCCCGGGCCGGGGCGTCGTTCCGTACCGGGCTCCGCTTCGATCGCCGGTTGCCGCCGAGCGATGGGCGCGAGGTCGTGCGCGCCGTGGACGCGGACGGCCGCGAGCACGAGATCGCGGCCCGGCTGGTCATCGGCGCAGACGGGGTATCGAGCGCGGTCGCGCGCGCCTATCGCCTCCGGCGACCCGTCGAGATCTTGCCGGCCTTCGAGGCCGAGTTCCCGAAGAGTCCCGGCGACCCGGACACGGTCGAGGTGTACCTCGGTCGGTCGTTCGCGCCCGGCCTCTTCGGCTGGTGGATCCCCGACGGCGCCGGGGGGGCGCGCGTCGGCCTCGCCGCCGACGCGGACGGCACCTCGGCCCGCGCCTACTTCGAGCGCTTGCTCGCCTACCTCGCGCGTCGCTTCGGGACGGGCTTTGGAAGTGCGACCGCCTACCTCGTCTCGGGGATCCCCATCGGCGACGTCCCGGCGACGCACGGCGAGCGGGTCCTCCTCGTGGGCGACGCGGCTGCCCAGGTGAAGCCCCTCTCGGGCGGGGGCATCTTCACCGGCATGCGCTGCGCCGAACTCGCCGCCGCGGTCGCCTCGGCGGCGCTCCGGGATGGCGATCTCGGCGCGCGGGCCCTGGCCGCGTACGAACGCGCCTGGCGGGCGGAGTTCGGCGAGGAGTTTCGCCGGGCGCTCTACCTCCGGCGGGTCTTCACGCGGCTCTCGGACGCCGACCTCGACGCGCTGCTCGACGTCCTGCGCTCCTCGGAGCTTGGCGCGACGATCGTCGCTTTCGGCGACATCGACTTCCCGACGCACGTCGCGCGCCAGCTCCTGCGCGAGTCGCCGTCCCTCGTGCGGCTCCTCCCGAAGGCGCTCGGCGCGTGGGTCGCCCCCGCGACCTACCGCGCGCCCGAGCTCGATCTCGGGCCCCGACGGAAGTAGATCCACGCCGCGACCCCCGTGAGCACGATCGCGGCGGCGAGGAGGCCCCCGAGGATCCAGCCCCAGTCGGACGCGGCGACGAGGATCGCGGTCTCGGGGGTCACCCCCGAGACGCCCAGCCGGGTCAGGTTGAGGGTCACGCTCCCGTTGGGCTCCTCGGTGGCCGCCGCCCACTGGGCCGCCGTGAACCAGCCCCGGGACTCGAGGTGGTAGTTCGTCCCGTTGGAGTCGGCCTCGAACAGGAGCGCGGTGCGGACGGCGAACGTCCCGCTCGGGGTGGTCGAGGACGTCGTGACGCCGACCTGGCCGCGAACGGTCTCGCCCGAGCGCATCGGTCCGAGGGTGACGTTCACCGACGGGCCCGCCGGCCCGCTCGCGACGCCGAGCAACGGGGCGGCCGCCACGGGCACGGTCGATGTCGCATTCCCGGGGAAGGCGTTGAACGCGTACACCTCGAGGGTGAGGAAGATGTTCTCGATCCCCGTCGGGAGCGGGTCGGTCACGCTCCAGCCGATCGACCCGCTCGCCCCGGGCGCGAGCGTCGGGGCGGACAGGTTGCCCACGAGCTCGCGTCCGTCTTCGATCGGGAGGGTGGGGAGGGCGGCCGCGCCGGCCGGAGCGGGCAGGCCCACCCCCAGCGCCAACGCGGTGAGGAGCGCGAGGACCCCGAACCACGGGAGCCGTCGCGGCTTAGGCAACGGCTTCCTCCGGGAACCGCCCGCTCTCTGCGAGTGCGACGAGTCGCCGGATCCGCTCGACCGTCTGGCGCTGCCCACGCCG
>JASHYU010000150.1 GCA_030042855.1 Thermoplasmata archaeon | reverse complement strand
GGCGGCGCCGTCGCTGACCGGGCAGCAGTCGTAGAGCCCGAGCGGATCGGCGACCCGGGGCGCGGCGAGGACCGTCTCGCGGGCGACGACCTTCTGGAACTGGGCGTTCGGGTTCCGCGCGCCGTTCGCGTGGTTCTTGACCGCGACCTCGGCGAGCGCCTCGCGGCCGACGCCGTGCTCGCTGAGGTAGCGGGACGCGATCAGACCGTAGACGCCCGCGAACGTGAGGCCCGCCGCGCGCTCCCACTCCGTGTCCCCCGAGACGCCGAGCCAGTAGCGGCGACGGGGGCTCGCGAGATCCGTCATCTTCTCGAGACCCACGACGAGCGCGAGGTCCTGGGCACCCGACTCGACGGACCGGACGGCGGCCCGCAGGCCGAACCCGCCCGACGCGCACGCGTTCTCGATCCGGGAGGTCGGCACGCCCACGCTCCCGGTCTCCTCGGCGAGGACGGCGGCGACGTTCCCGATCTGCCAGCCGCCGAAGCCGATCGTGGTGAGGAACATCTCGCCGACCTCGCGGCGCTCGACCCCGCGATCGACGCTCTCGAAGGTGGCCTCCGCCGCGTTCCGGAGGAGCTCGCGCGGTCCGGCGTCGAGGACCCCGAACCGGGTGTGCCCGGCCCCTACGATCGCCGCGCGATGCCCCACCGCTGCCGCCCCGCCAATCGTCTTATCGACCGAGGTTCTGGTGGCTAAAAAGAGGGCGGAGAGGCTTCGTGGCGGAGGATCCTCCGATCGTCGTGGGCGTCTCGGGGGCCAGCGGGTCTCCGATCGGCGTTCGCGTCCTGCGGGCGCTCCGGGACGCGGGGGCCCCGGTGGCGCTCGTCGTCAGCGAGGGCGGACGCGCGGTCCTTCGGGAGGAGTGCGGCCTCGAGGTGGACGCGCTGCGCCCCTACGCCACCGAGTTCTACGAGGACCGGGACCTCGGGGCGCCGATCGCGAGCGGCTCGCGGCCCACCCGCGGGATGGTCGTCGTCCCGTGCTCCGGGAACACCGCCGCCCAGATCGCGCTGGGCCTCGGGGGTTCCCTGCTCACGCGCGCCGCGCAGATCCACTTGAAGGAGCGCCGGCCCCTGATCGTCGTGCCGCGCGAGACGCCGCTCTCGACCATCCTGCTGCGGCACCTCGTGACGCTGAGCGAGTCGGGCGCCGTGGTGCTCGTCGCCTCGCCCGCGTACTATCTCCGCCCGCGCTCGATCGAGGACGTCACGGACTACCTCGCGGGCAAGGTCCTCGATCATCTCGGGATCCCCCAGCAACTGTACCGCGGCTGGAAGAGCGCGGGAGGGCCGCCGTGAGGCGCGACTGGACGAAGTACGCGCCGTGGCCGTTCGTCGGCGTGGCGGTCCTCCTCGTGATCCTGATCCTCGTGACGCCGATCCTCCTGTCCACCGGCGGGCACCCCGCGCCCGGCGTGCTCACCGAGGCGATCCTCGTCGTCGACCGGATCCCGGGCGGCAACGTGACGTACTTCTACGTCGTCGCCTACGGCGAAGCGATCCGGTACGCGGGCATCCAGATCGGGGTCGCGGTCGACTTCCCCTGGAACGGAGGCTCCGTGAACTGGTCGGGCCTGCGCTGGTCGGAGTTCCACAACGCCTCGGAGACCGTGACCGTCGCGTTCAACTCCTCGAGCAATCCGGTCGCGGTGAACGTGAGCGCGTCGTACGTGAGCTCGGCCGGAAACGCCCTCTACGTCGGGGAGCTGGCGTTCTACGTGGGGCCCACCTCGTCGGGCAGCGACGTCTACTCGGTCAGCGCGACCGCGGGGGTCTTCCCTCCCGCGCCGACGCCGGTGAGCAATGCGACCCAGCCGTTCTACATCATCCTCTAGACGGGGAAGGCGGGGGTCGTGACGTGAGGCCCTCGCGCGTCGTCCTCCTGCTCTGGTCGCTCGTGATCGTCGTCCTCGTCTTCGTGGAAATCGCCGAGATCACGCACCTGTTCAGCGTCTCGATCCAGTCGGCCGTCGAGGACCCGCTCGCCTTCGTCTTCGCGCTGGTCTTCACGACCATCCTCGCGCTCGTCGGCGCGATCTTCATCGGCATCTACTTCACGCAGCGCATCCTGAGCCCGTCCGGGTTCACGCCGTTCGAGGAGGAGATGCTCCGCATGCGGCGGGACCTCGGCGAGATCAAGGACGCGCTCGCCCGGCTCCCGACCGCGGGCGCGCCGCCCGCCCCGCCCGACCCTCCGGCCCCGCCGCCCGGGGGACCGCGATGAAGATCCCCGTCCTCGACAACGGCGGGCAGTGGACCCACCGGGAGTGGCGGGTCCTCCGCGACCTCGGCGCCGACAGCCGCATCGTGCCGAACTCGACCCCGTTCGCCGAGCTCGACGCGGACGGCGTGGTCCTCTCGGGGGGCGCGCTGAGCCTCGAGGGGACCGACGCGCCGCTCGGCCGCGTGGGCGAGTGGATCGACGACGCGCCGGTCCCGGTGCTCGCGATCTGCGTCGGCCACCACTTCCTCGCGCGCCACTTCGGCGGCCGCGTCGGGCACGCGTCCGCGCCCGAGTTCGGGCGGGTCGAGCTCACGGTCGATCGCCCGGACCACCCGCTCTTCCGCGACCTCCCGACCCACCTCGCGGTCTGGGCGAGCCACAACGACGCGGTCCTCGAACCGCCGCCGGGCTGGTCGGTCCTCGCCCACTCCCCCGCGTGCCGGGTCGAGGCGATGGCGCACCCGGATCGGGCGATCTGGGGCGTCCAGTTCCACCCCGAGGTCGAGCACACCCAGGGAGGCGCCGAGATCTTCCAGCACTTCCTCGCGGCGTGCCGCCGCTGACCCCCGCGGGAATATGTAGCCCGGCCGGGTCCTTGGTCGACGAGCGATGGCGCGGATCCGCAAGGGCTCGGGGGTGCGGGAGCAGGATCTCCTCGCCCGGGCGAAGGTGCTGCGGGAGTCGGTCGACCCCCTGATCCCGCGCCTCTCCGACGACTGCCCCCCGGACCGGTTCGACCGGCGCCGCGCGGAGCTCGAGGCGGTGCGGGAGGTCCGGGACGACGAGAAGCGGCTCGAGCGGATGAGCCGCTGGGGCGATCCGATGGCCCGCTCGCTGGCCGGGCTCCTCAAGTTCTACCTCGAGCCCACGTCCCCGACCGTCGTCGCGTTCGCGATGCCGTCCGGCGAGGTCTCGTTCGCGGCGCTCGCGAAGAGCGACCGGGAGGCGGAGGTCGCCGTCCAGCAGTCGGACGACCCGGACCGCCTCCTGCTCGGCTACATCGACTGGGCGCGCAAGGGCTTCCACTTCTTCGCGACGCGGCGCGCGCTCTGGTGCACGGGACGGTCCGCGGCGCCGCCCGAGGACTTCCGGGCCGAGAAGGTCGCCGAGCTCCCCTACCGCGTCACGGAGGAGCCGACCCACCACCGCTACCTGTGCGTCCACCTCGCCGCCGGCGAGCCGCGCCCGTACCTCGAGGTCGGCTGGCCCGGCGCGGGCACCGCCTTCCGGGTCTGCCGGCGGTGCGTGAAGGACGACCGTCACCTGCTCGGGAGCGTCTCCGACGGCGCCGCGGGCCCGGACCCGAGCGAGGAGTTCCCGGTCCGGGCGGACCTCAACGTCCGATGCACCGGCGGACCGGAGTGCGTCCACGCGGACCTTCCGCCGCTGTCGCGGGCCCTCGCGAAGCGTTACGAGCTCGGCCGTCTCTCCGACGCCGCGCTGGTCGACGAGTACTCGAGCGAGGTGCGGCCCCGGATCGAGCGCTCGGGCCGACCGACGTTCGTCGCGGGCGGCGTCTGCTACGGTAACCGCCGCGAGGAGTTCCTCGAGGCGCTGCACCCGTCGGTCGTCGAGCGGCGGGCGCTCGAGGCGGTCCTCGGCTCGATGCCCGGGTACTTCGAGGTCGACGAGCCGAGCGCGAGCCGCGCGCTCGAGCGTCTCTGGGCCGACCATGCGGAGACGATCGTCGAGAGCATCGTCCACGATCCCGCGGAGGCCCGGCGGCTCGTCGAGAGCGCCCGCGGCGCGCCGGGCCGGGTCGCCGAGATCCTGAAGCGGGCGCAGCGCCAGACCGACGAACGCGAGGTCCTCGAGGCGCTCCCCCGCTACCGCTCGCTCGCGCAGGAGGCCGCGTGGCTCGACCGGATCGCGCGCGACCACCGGACCCACGGCGCCGCCGGCGCCGAGCGCACGCTCCTCCACTCGCTCCCGCGCGAGGGCAAGGAGCGCGGGATCGCCTACGGCGTGCTCCTCGCGCTCGGCCGGGCGAACGCGCACGCCTGGCAGTTCTCCGATACCGAGAAGGAGTTCGGGGGCGCGCTGGCCGAGCGCGCGCGCGAGCTCCTCGCCGCGCCGCCCTCGGGCTACCATGCGGCGCTCGATCGGCTGCTCCAGGCCGCCGGGGTCGCGAACTGGGGCGAGCCCGAACCCGAGCCGCGCGC
>JASHYU010000149.1 GCA_030042855.1 Thermoplasmata archaeon | reverse complement strand
TGGGCAGGATGAGGCCGACGACGAGCGCCATGACGAGCACGTGCCGGGCCTTGAACGCGCGGCGGAACGCGGCGAACTGGCTGCGGCGGTCGGACAGGGACGCCGTGGTCCGACGCAGCTCGGGGTAGCCCCCGACGTCGAGCGCCATGCGGATCGCCTCGGCCGGGAGGAGGGCGAAGATCGGGGACGCGACGAGGAAGAACTTCGTCGCGGAGATCGGGAGGTAGATCGAGACGACCGCGAAGACGACGAAGACGATGTGGACCCGCTTGAACCGTCCCCGGAGGAGATGGTAGACGAAGATCGCGAGCCCCGCGAACGCGAGGAAGAACGTCACGACCCCGAAGCCGACGACCAGGGCGTCGATCGACGGCGCCTGCGCCTCGGCGACCGTCGAGTAGACGAGCGTCTTGACGAAGTAGCCCTGGCCGGTGATGAGCGTCGTGAAGAGACCCCGGTCCACGAGCGCGAGCGCGCCGACGCCGCCGAGGACGATCCCGACCAGGACCGGGATCGAGACGACCCACGGGATGTCCCGCATCAGGACGAACGGCAAGAGGATCAGGAGCAGTCCGAAGAAGATGATCGCCTGGAGGACGAAGTACGTCTCGAAGCCGGGCGACGTGAGCGAGCCGTACTGCGTCAGGTAGTACGGCATCTCCATCGGGAACGCGACGAGCCCGACGATCCAGGTCGCGGCGTAGAGCCCGAACGAGTCGACGCGGCGGATCCGCTCCACGAAGACCGCGACGAGGACCGAGACCCCGATGACGACCACATCGAGGGTGTACCCCTGCCAGGCGAGCGCGAGCGCCCCGAGCGAGACCCCGGTGAAGACCGCCCATTTGACCGCGGTACGCTCGGTCCGCAGGAAGGCCCGGAGCCCGGGGCCGTACTGCCGGGGGTGCCGGTAGCTCTCGATCCACCGGCGGGTCCCGACCGCCTTGACCATCCGCAGGAAGCAGTAGACCGTCACCAGGACGAAGAACGTGTAGAACGAGAGGTAGTTCGCGTAGCCGAAGGTCGAGGAATCGATGTTCGCGCTCAGGAACGGGTAGATCACCGCGGCGAGCAGACCCATGCGCCGGTTCGCGACCTCCCGTCCGATCAGGTAGACCGGCACGATGCCGAGGGCGGCCCAGAGCGGGGCTTGGAGGTCGAGGATCCACGCGCCGGCGACGATCGCGTTCCCGCCGAAGAACGGAGCGAGGACGATCCCGAGGATCGCGTTCATCCAGTCGAAGAGCGGCTCCCGGGGGTTCGTCGAGCCGACGGGGTAGTGGAGCAGCGGATCGTGGATGAGGTTCGTGTGGTTGAGGATGATGTAGGCCATCACGCGCGAGTGGTAGTACGAGTCCGAACCACCGGCGTAGCTGTAGAGCGGACCGTACTGCGCGATGACCGGGTACGCCCAGATCGTACGGATCGCGAACGAGACGCCGATCGCGGAGAGGAGGATCGCGATCGTCCAACCGTGTCGGTGCCACCAACCGGTCTGCGACCCTTCCATGTGTTGACGGAGCTCCGGGGGGCGGCGCGCGAGACCGAGGAGCCCTATAAATAGCCTGCTCTAGATTTTTCGTCAGAATCCCCGCGGTGCGCCGGCCGGGCGCCCGAGGGGGCTTTGGGACGCGGATCAGGGGCCGGCGCGGAACCGGTAGAACACGCGCCCGTCGCCCACCTCGTACGGCTCGACGCGGACCGCGTCGCCCAGGCGGAGCTCGTTCCAGGGCTTGCCCTCGATGCGTCCGAACAGCCGGAGCGCGACGCCGTCGAGGTCGACGAGGCCGACCGAGAACGGGACCTCGGACTCGAGGCCGAGCGGGGCGCCGGCGAGCACGGCGCTGAACGCGTAGATCCGCCCCCCCTCGGGCAGATCGACCCACTCGAGCTCCTCCGAGTGACAGCGCGGGCACGCGGTCCGGGGGGGCCAGAGGAGGACCTCGTCCCTCGGGCATCGGGTCGTCGACAGCCGACCCTCCCGGAGCCGAGCGTAGAAGCGCGCCAGCCGCGTGTCCCGATCGGTCTCGAGCGGGAAGAAGTCGAGCAGGAACGGCTTCTTCTCGGGCGCCCCGGACTTCGGGGGCGCGGGCGGCTCGCGCGGCGATCCCGTCGGCGCCGGGGGGATCAGCTCGGCGGTCGGGCGACGCGCGCGCGGGCGGTCGCTCACGTCGGACCCTCGGCCCCGTAGACCATCACCGAGTGGACGTTCGCGCTGCCCGAGAGATTGTGGACGAGCCCCCACGCCGGGTCCGGCGCCTGCCGGGCGGCGGGGACGGTTCGGGCGAACTGCTGGTAGATCTCGAGCGCCTGGGAGATACCGGTCGCGCCGAGCGGATGCCCGCAGCCGAGCAGCCCGCCCCGTGGATTCACCACGAGGTCGCCGCCGACCTCCCCGCGACCGTCCGAGGCGAACCGCCCGCCCTCGCCCCTCGGGCAGAGGCCGAGCGACTCGTACTCCACGATCTCCGAGATCGTGAAGCAGTCGTGGATCTCGGCGACGTCGACGTCGTGAATGCCGATCCCGGCCCGGCCGAGCGCTTCCCGGGCCGCGCGCTCGAGGCCGGTCCACTCGGTGAGCGAGCCCGCGTTCGCGAGATTGTGGAAGTCCGAGTACTGCCCCGTGCCCCGGATCCAGGCGGGCGTCGCGGTGTAGCGTCGCACCCGGTCCTCCGCGGCGAGCACGACCGCGGCCGCCCCATCGGTCATCGCGGAGCAGTCCCCGAGCTTGAGCGGGGGGGCGATCAGGGGGAGCCGCATGAGCTTCTCGCGCGAGAACGTCTTGTCGTAGAACTGCGCGTTCGGATTGGTGTTCGCGAAGCGGTGGTTCTTTTCCGACACCGCGGCGAGCTGCTCGTCCGTGGTGCCGAACTCGTGCATGTGCCGCTGGGCGACCATCGCGAAGAACGGCGGCGCGGTCGCGCCGTGGGGGCCGTCCCAGGGGCGGTCCATCACGCACCCCATCGCGGTGTTCGCTTCCGCCATCGAGGGGAGGTTCATCTTCTCGACGCCCACCGCGACCGCCACGTCGGAGAGCCCGGCGGCGATCGCCGCGTACGCGGATCGGATCGCGGACTGCCCCGACGCGCACGCGAGCTCGGTCCGTTGCAGGATCCGGGTCGGCGTCAGCCCCATCTGCTCCGCGACGAGCGGCGCGACGTGCGACTGGAACGCGAACCGCTCCGGCTCGGCGGCGCCGACGAACAGGGAGTCGACGTCGGACGCCCGGAGCTCGGGGACCGCGCGGAAGAGCGCGGCGCCGGCCTCCTGGGCGAGCTCGGCCCACGTCGCGGCGCGGACTCCGAACTTGACGGACGCGCCCCCGACGATCGCGACCGCCCGCCCCGTCATCCGGCCCGCCCCCGCACGGCGTCCGCGACCTGGTCCCCGGCGCCGCTCGTCGTGACCGTACCGCCCTGGTCGTACGTGCGCGCCGTACCGCTGGCCAGCACGGCCGCGAGCGCTCCGTCGAGCCGATCGGCCTGGTCCTCCAGGCGCGGGTCCGCGTGCCGCTCGCCGAGCCAGCGGAGCAGCTGCTCGATCGCAAAGAAGGTCGCGAACGGGTTCACCTGGTTCTTGCCCGCGTACTTGGGGGCGCTCCCGTGGACGGGCTCGAACATCGCGTGACCGGTGCCGATGTTCCCGCCGGCGGCGAACCCCATCCCGCCCTGGAGGACCGCCGCGAGGTCGGTGATGATGTCGCCCATCATGTTGGTCGCCACGACGACGTCGTAGTGCTCGGGGTTGCGGACGAGCCACTGGGTGAACGCGTCGACGAAGGCGTAGTCGCGTTCGATCTCGGGATACTCCGCGCCGACCCGGTCGAACGTCTCCCGGAAGAACCGGCACCCCTCGAGCACGTTCGACTTGTCGACGCACGTGACCCGGTGGCGTCCGTCCTCGGGGGCGCCGCGGGGTCGGTGGCGGGCGAGCTCGAACGCGTAGCGGATCACGCGTTCCGCGCCCTTGCGGGTGATGACCCGGGTGTCGATCGCGACCTCGGTCTCGTCCGCTCGGCGCAGGCGTCCGCGCGCGGGCGTGTAGAGCCCCTCGGTGTTCTCGCGCACGATCACGAGATCGACGTTCTGGGGGGACCAAATCTCGCGGTAGGCCCCGCTGATCCGGTGCTGGACGCCCGGGTAGAGCTTGCACGGCCGCACGTTGGCGAACAGATCGAGACCCTCCCGGAGTCCGAGGACGAGTGCGCGACCCGCGAGGTCGCCGTTCGGGAGCGTCGCGCCGGGCCATCCCACGGCGCCGAGGAGGATCGCGTCGCTCGAGCGGGCCGCGGCGGCCCCCTCGGGCTCCCACTCCTTCCCCGTGCGGAGATAGTACTGGCCCCCACCAGCGTGCGTCGTGAGATGCCAGGGCGCGGGACCCCCTTCGGCCAGCGCGGCCAGGACCTTTTCGCCCTCGCGGAGGACCTCGGGGCCGGTGCCGTCGCCCGGAAAGAGGGCGATTTCGTAGCCCGCGTCCTTCATGGGCGGGCCTCCGGGGCGGCCCGACGGGCCTCGAGCTCGCGTCGGACCTTCTCGACGAGGCCGCCCGCGTCGAGGAGCTCCAACAGGTGCGGGGGCAGCGGAGGGAACTCGACCGAGCGACCGGTCCGCGCGTTCGCGATCCGGCCCGCCCGCATCTCGATGCGCGCCGGGTCCCCCATCTCGAAGATCGCGCGCACGCCCTTCGCCTCGACCGTGGGGATGCCGAGGTTGATGGCGTTCCGGAAGAAGATGCGGGCGAACGAGTCCGCGACGACCGCGCCCACGCCGATCGCGCGCATCGCCTGAGGCGCGTGCTCCCGGCTCGAGCCGCAACCGAAGTTCTCGTCGGCGACCAGGATATCGCCCGCCCGGGCGCCCTTCGCGAACTCGGGGAGCGCGATCTCGAAGACGTGCTTGCGGAGCTCCTCGGGATCGATGATCGTGAGGTACTTCCCCGAGATGATCTGGTCCGTGTCCACGTTCGGCCCGAGGGTCCAGACCCGCCCTTCGATGAGGTCGTTCACCCGGCCGGCCCCCTAGAGCATCTCGCGCGGGTCGGCGATCTCGCCCCGGATCGCGGTCGCGACGACCGCCGCGGGGGACATGAGATAGATCCGGGCCTCCTTCGCGCCCATCCGTCCGGGAAAGTTGCGGTTCGAGGACGAGGCGCAGGTCTCGTCCGGCGCGAGGATGCCCATGTTGCCCCCGAAGCAGGCGGAGCAGCTCGAGTTCGTGAAGACCGCCCCGGCCTCGGTGAACGTCTCGATGATCCCCTCGTGGAGGCACTGGTCGTAGATCTTCGTCGAGGCGGGCGAGACGATGAACCGAACGCCGGGGGCGACCTTCTGACCCTTCATCAACGCCGCCCCCTCGCGCAGGTCCTCGATCCGCGCGTTCGTACAGGAGCCGAGGAATGCCTGGTCGATCTTGACGTGCTCCCGCACGACGTCGGGCAGCGGGCGGACGTTGTCCGGCGAGTAGGGGCATGCGACCATGGGGGGCATCCCGTCGACGTCGATGTCGAGCGTGCGCTCGTACCGGGCGTCCGCGTCCGCGCGGAGCGGATGCATCGCGTGCTTCGCGATCGGACGCAGGTAATCGTAGGTCGTCTCGTCCGGCGCGACCATGCCGGTCTTCGCGCCCATCTCCGTCGTCATGTTGCAGATCGTGAACCGCTCGGGCATCGAGAGTCCGCTCACCGTCGCGCCTGCGTACTCCACGGAGCGGTAGGTCGCGCCGTCGGTCCGGATCTCCCCGAGGATGCGCAGGACGAGGTCCTTCGCGGTCACGCCCCGCCCGAAGGAGCCGCGGACGCGCACCTGGACGGAGGCCGGTACCTTGAGCCAGAGCCGGCCGAGCGCCAGCACCGCGGCCATCTCGGTCGGCCCGATCCCGGCCGCGACCGCCCCCATGGCGCCGAGCATGTTCGTGTGCGAGTCGGTCCCCACGGCGAGGTCACCGGGGACGACCCAACCGTTCTCCGCGAGGATCTGGTGGCAGATCCCGTGCTGCCCGACGTCGTAGAAGTGCGTGAGCCCCGTCTCGGCCGCGAACTTGCGCAGGATCCGGTGGAGCACCGCCGCACCCTCGGTGGACGCGGGCACCCAATGGTCGATCGCGATGACGACCCGGTCGGGGTCCCAGACCTTGTCGGCTCCCATCTGGTGGAACGGGGCGACCGTCTGCGCCCCCTGCTCGTGCATCATCGCCAGATCGACGTTCCCCTCGACGATCTGGCCGGGGACCACGCGT
>JASHYU010000148.1 GCA_030042855.1 Thermoplasmata archaeon | reverse complement strand
CGTCGGCGAAGTTCTGCAGCAGGCCGGCGTAGCCGACGTGCATCGCGCCCCGGCGGTCCATGAACCGCCCGAGGAGCTTGCGCTCGTACCAGATCAGCACGATCGTGTTGAGCATGCTCGCGGCGAGCAGGATCGCCGCGAAGACCAGCACCGCGAGGCCGTCGACGACCCCGGCCGACTCGGCCAGGTGGCCGAGCGGCCCCCCGACCGCCCGGCCGAGGGCGAACAGCAGGTCGTGCGAGAGCGCGTAGGCGACCGAGAACAGCGTCGCGCTCGACATCGGAGGGCCCTACCGGTCCACCTCCCCGACGCAGACGTCGACGCTCCCCATGATCGGGGGGATGTCGGCGACGTGGTAGCCGACGAGGTACGTGCGCGCGGCGGACAGGTTCGCGAACACCGGCGAGCGGAACTTCACCCGGTACGGATGCTCGCCCCCCTCGTTCACGACGTAGGCGAGCGCCTCGCCGTGCGGCTCCTCGATCGCCGAGAACCCGATCCCCTTCGGGTAGTTCCGCTTCAGGAGGTACCCCTCCGCCCCGACGGGGGCGTACGGCGCCCCGAGCCAGCGCGGGACCCGCTCGGCCATCACCGGACCCGGATGGTGGTCGAGCCAGTCGAGCACCTGGCGCGCGATGCGGACCGACTGGCGCATCTCCTCCATCCGGACGAGGTAGCGCGCCGTCACGTCCGCGCCGTCCGCGAGCGCGACGTCGAAATCGACGCGGTCGTACGCCGAGTACGGCCGGTCCTTGCGCAGGTCGCGCTTCACCCCGGCGGCCCGGAGCATCGGGCCCGTGACGCCGTGCGTCACCGCGTCCGGCCCCTTGAGGAGCCCGAGCCCGTCGCACCGCTTGCGGAAGATCGTCGAGCCGAGGCAGAGCTGGTCGTACTCCCGGAGCCGGTCGGAGAGCCAGTCGAGGACCTTCCGCGCGCGGTCGGGGAGGCCGACGGGCAGGTCGTTGCGCACGCCGCCGACGCGCATGTACTCGTAGGTCATGCGCGCGCCGGTGTAGCTCTGGAACAGGTCGAGGACGAGGTCGCGGTCCCGCATCCCGTACAGGAACGGGCTCATCAGGCCGAGGTCCTGGACGAACGCGGCGTACCACATGAGGTGCGAGCCGAGCCGCTGGAACTCGTCGCACAGGACGCGGACGTACTCCGCCCGCTCGGGCGGCTGGATGTGCAGCGCCCGCTCCGCCGCGAGGATGTAGAGGTGCTCCCACGACATCCCGGCGACGTAGCAGCACCGATCCATCAGCGTGATCACCTCGTTGTAGTGCCGGTCCTCGCTGATCTTCTCGATCCCCCGGTGGAGGTAGCCCATCTCGGGGTCGACGTCGCGGATCAGCTCGCCGTCGATGCGGACGCGGAGGTTCCACAGTCCGTGCGTCATGGGGTGCTGGGGCCCCATGTTGATCCACATCTCAGACATGGCGCGCCTTCACCTCGAGCTCCTCGGGCTCGTGGAGCTTGAACGACCGCAGCAGCGGGTGGAACGCGTAGCCGTCCGGCATCAGGAGGTGCCGCAGGTCCGGGTGGTGGTCGAACGCGATGTCGACGAACTCCCACGCCTCGCGCTCGTGCCAGTTGGCGCTCGGCCAGACCGCGGTCGCCGACTCGACGTGCGGGTCCGTCGCCGGCACCGTCGTCGACAGGAGGGCGTACTGGCGCGCGGCGTCCGACCAGAGCACGTAGAGGACCTCGCGCCGCTCGACCCAGTCGATCCCCCCGATCATCGACAGGTGGCCGAAGCCGAGGTCGTCGCGCATCGCGCGGAACGTGTCGAGCGCGGCCGAGCGGTCGAAGACGACCTTGCCCGCCGTCCCCTCGAACGGCTCGACGCCGAGCAGCTTCGGGCCGAGCTTCGGCCCGAGGACGCGCGAGAGGTCGTCGGGGTGCATCGTTCGCCGCTCCGTCCGGGCCGGTCCGACCGGGCGCGTCGTCACTCCTTGCGCTCGCGGATCAGCTTCTCGAGCTCCAGGATCCCGTCGAGCATCGCTTCCGGTCGGGGCGGGCAGCCGGCGATGTAGACGTCGACCGGCACGAGCTTGTCGACGCCGGGGACGACCGAGTACGCCGTCCGGAACGGTCCGCCACCGGTCGCGCAGTTGCCCATCGCGATCACCCACTTCGGCTCGGGCATCTGCTCGTAGAGCGTCACGAGCTTGTGGGCGACCTTCCAGGTGACGGTCCCGTTGACGAGGAGCAGGTCGCACTGGCGGGGGGAGGAACGCGGCACGACGCCGAACCGCTCCGCATCCCACCGGGCGCCGAACGCGGCCGCGAACTCGATCGCGCAGCACGCGAGCCCCCAGTGCAGCGGGAACAGCGAGTTCCGCCCCGCCCAGTTGAACACCGGGCGGATCACCTTCTGCTGGCCCCGCTCGGCGATCAGCGCGCCGAGCGCCTCCTTCGCGGCCGGAATGAACTCCTTGGCGCGCAGCGCCTCGATCTCGACGAACGGGACCGAGGGGGCGGTCGCCATCGGCAGGTCGGCCGGCCCGTCGGTCCCCCCGCCGCTCGCGGGGGGAGCCGACGGCGCGACGGCCACGGGGGGGGCGCTCAGACGACCCACCTCTTCTCGCCGCTCAGGGCGTAGTAGATCCCTGTGATCGCGAGCCCGGTGAACGCGACGGCGACCAGG
>JASHYU010000147.1 GCA_030042855.1 Thermoplasmata archaeon | reverse complement strand
GCCGGGCCCCACGCCCGGAGGAGGCGGCCGCCGTCCGCGACGAAGAGGAACGAGCGCGAGGAGTGCTCGAGCTGGTCGCGCTCCGCCGGCAGCGAGGCGAGCCGGGGCGGGACGAGCGACGTGATCGTGGGCGCCGGCACGCGCGGGCGAGGGGCCGCGCGGGAAAACGGGCGCGCCCGAGGGGGCGGGCCGACGCGGGCGCTCGAGATCGGTCCCTCCGCGCGGCACCGTTCGCCCCCGTCCGCCGATTTCGATAGGATTATCCCGCCCGAGCTCCGTCGGGTCCTGCTCCATCGCCGGGGAGCAGGGGCTCGGGTTGCGCGCCAATCGCCACGTGCGTACCGCTTCGACCCGCGCCCGGGCCGGCTGGGTCGTGCTCGCGACGCTGGCGTGCGGGCTCGGCGTCCTCGCCCTGCCCCCGGCGGGCGCCCATGCCGTCCTCGCCCCGCGCGCCGCCTCGGGGCTCTGCCCGGGGGCGCTCACGAACTCGACGATCTCGGGCCGGCTCTCGATCGAGGGCGGACCGCTCGCCGCCTCCGCGGTGGCCGACGTCGGGATCGAGTACGCGTACTGGCTCGAGAGCGAGACGACGTTCTACCCGAGCAACGGGACCACCCTGATCGCCTGCACGCTCGAGACCGGGTCGACGACGACGGGGTCCGACGGGACCTTCGGTGTCCCGGTCTCGCCGCCCGGGCTCAACTGCTGGGAGAATCCGCCGTACGGCGAGGAGTGCGCGACGTACTCGGGCCCGTACACGCCGGTCTCGGTCACCGTGAGCTCGGCGACGCCCGCCGGCTACGGCCTCTCCGTCGCCGCGAACGACGGGTCGTTCGACCTCGCCTGGGTCGCGGACCTCGCGCGGGTCGCCCTCGCGCCCTCCGCGAGCCCCCTCGTCGTCTCGACCGGGGCGCCGACCGAGGTCCTCGCGACCCCGCTCGCCGCCAACGACACCCCGAGCCCGCTCGCGGCGAACTATTCCTGGGAGGTGAACGGCTCGGGCTGGTCGCTCGCCGCGACGCCCGGCGATCCGGGCGTCGTGACGATCGTCGCGACGGCCGGCGCGCGGGGAGGCAACCTCACCGTGGCGGCCAACGAGACGATCGGGGCCGACGCGTTCTTCACGCCCTCGCTCGACGTGCCGCTCGTCGCGGTCCCGACCGGACTCACGAACGCCACGATCGGCGCGACGATCGTGGACGTGGGCGAGCCGTTCCCGCTCGACCTCGTCGCCTCGGGGGCGCCCGGGTACGCCTACGCGGCGACCGTGTCCCTCGGCCCCGACGGCCCCCCCTTCAGCGCAGCGTGCCGTTCGCTCGGCGGGGCCGGCCCGGTCGCCGCGTACAACTGCTCCACGGACGCGGCGTTCCCCGCCCCCGGTTCGGCCGGCGTCCTGGTGAACGTCTCGAACGGCTACTCCTGGTCGACGTGGACGTCGTCGGTCGTGACGGTCGATCCGGCGGTCGGGATCGCGATCGATCCCGGCGCGCCGGTCGGCTACGCGGGCGTCCCGATCCCCGTGAACGTCAGCGCGTCCCCGGGCTCCGGCACGCCCCCCTACCGCTCGGCCTGCCTCGTGGCCGCCGGCGCCGGCGGGGCGGCGTGCGGGACGTCGCCCGGGCCGAACTGGACGTTCCGCCCGACGTTCAACGCGACCGGGAACTTCAGCGCGACCGTGTCCGTCCTCGATTCGGCGGGGGCGAACGCGACGCGGGCCGTGAGCGTCCGCGTCGTCGCCCCCCTCGCCGTCGGACCGGTCGCCCCCGACGTCGCGAACGTGACGGTCGGCGTGCCGGTGCGGCTCCCGGGCACGGTGACGGGCGGCGACCTACCGGCCGAGGTCTGGTGGAACGTCTCGGGCAGCGCGACCCCGCTCGCGGCCTACGCGCTCGACGCGGACGGCCCGGTCGCGGCCACGTTCACGCCGAGCGCGACCGGCCCGGCGAACGTCACCCTCACCGTGCGCGACGCGCTCGGCTCGGAGCGCTCGGCGAACCGCACGATCACGGTCGTGATCGGCGACGCCGCCGGGATCGCCACCGCGTCCGCCCCGCCGCCCACCGGCGTCGTGGTCGGCACGGTCGTTCCGCTCGCCTGGCAGGCGCTCGATGTCGCCGGCCGACCGGTGACCGACTTCGCCTCCGCCGGGATCCTCACCGTCACGAGCGCGAGCGGGGCGCGCGCGCTCGCCTGGGCGAACGTGAGCGGCGGGGGACCGCTCTCCGCCGCCCCCGAGGCCTCGTTCGTCGTGCCGGCGGCGGCGTGGGTCGACGGGGCCCTCGCCGTGAACTTCACGCCGGTCTCGTCCGGCACGCTCACGGTCGAGCTCTCGGGTCCGGGCGTCCTCGCGGGAGCGCCGACGTTCGGCCTCACCGCGGGCCCCGACGATCTCCATCTCACGCTCTTCGACCCGACGGTCGCGCGCGCCGGCGCCCATGCGAACGCGACGTTCTGGCACGTGGCCGACCGGTTCGGCAATCCGGTCCCCGGCGCGGACCTCGTGATCCAGTACTCGAGCGGCGGGGCGGCGCTCGACGAGCCCGCGCCCGTCGCCGTCCTCCCCGGCGGGGGGTCGGGAGTGTGGCTGAACTACACGCTCGCCGGCCCGGGCGACTCGGTCCGCGTGCTCGACCTCGCCGGGACGGTCCTCCTCGGACCGTTCACGTGGACCGGTCCGCGCCTCCCGCCCGCGGCCGAGCTCCTCGCGAG
>JASHYU010000146.1 GCA_030042855.1 Thermoplasmata archaeon | reverse complement strand
GATGCGCAGCCCGTCTGGAATTCGGGGAACCTCTGCAAGGTCACGTTCAACAACCCGTATCCCGGTTATGACCAGTGCGTAAGCCAGATCTCGAACTCCCGCGCTCCCCTGTGGTACAACTTCAGCGCGGGGAAGGTCAAGTACGGCGTCGTCAACATCACGATCTCCGGATCGAACGACTGCATCTTCCTCAACTTCCACAGCTTCGATACGACGATCAACCTCCATGTGGAGGGCACGGGATACTCGTGCGCGTACGCCTCGAACGGCACGATCAGCGGAGGAGTGCCGGACGCGGCCGGCTACCTCGGCGGCGTGGCGGAGTGGGGCGGGAACGGCGGCGGGTGCCAGTCGTCCGGTTCGGGCGGAGGTTCGGGATACGGAATCCCGGAGTGGAGCCAGGGCGGCAAGGCCACCTGTGGCCCCGGCATCAACGTCGCGATCGTGTCCGAGGACGACGTGTTCAACCTGGTCCAGGGACAGCCGGCCGTCATGTGCCACGACAAGATGCAGCAGGACGGGAACTACGCGACGAACGTGACGGTCTACGCGACGACGATCGCGGTGAACGTCACCCAGTACCAGAACGACCTCAACACGACGGTCACGTACATCGGTTCGTCCTCGGGCTTCAGCACGTGCCCGTACAAGGTCGAGACCGGCCGCATCATCCCGTGGGTCGAGACCGCGTACGGCAACAAGGACACGTTCAACGTGATCCTCGTCAACGCGGCGGATGCGAAGCACCTCCCGCCGAACAGCCCGTACGGCACGGAAGCGCTCGCGCCCCCCGACGGGACCGCGATCGGCTACGACGATGTCTTCGGCAACGAGACGACCACGACGGCGCCGGTCGGCACGTGCCAGTACATCGGGGTCTAGGACGGCGTCGCGATTCCCGAGACGGCGGGTTCCCTAGACCAACCCTTTCCCCGCGGTTCCCCCGGGTCGGACGGCTGAAGTAGGCCGACGGCCGTCCGACACCCCCCGAAAGTCGGTCGAGAAGGTCGTGAAGCTCGCGTCGCTGCGCCGATGGTTACCCCCCCGCGTGTACCTCTGGCTGGGGCTCATGATGGCGGGCTACTTCGTCGTGGCGCTGACGGGGACCTGGCTCAACTACGTCGAGCTCCACGTCAACGCGGGCGGCGTCGGCCTCTACGACCTCGGGATCAACCAGCAGGCGCTCGCCTCCGCCTCCCACCCCGCCGCTCCCTTCCCGCTCTACGAGGCGACGAGCTGCGGGCGCACGGCCCGGTGCTCCCTCTTGCTCACCCACCCGATCTTCCTCGCGTACGTCATCGCCGCTCCGTACGCGCTGGCGCCGTCCGCGTTCACGCTGTTCGCGTTCCAGGACGCCGCGCTCGGGCTGGCCGCCCTTCCGCTGTTCGCGATCGGTCGTCGGGTGCTCCGGTCGGATCGGTGGGCCCTGGTCGTGACCGGCATCTATCTCGCGTGGCTGCCGCCGTTCACCGGTATCTTCAGCTTCCACTGGGAGGCATTCATCCCGCTCGAGTTGTTCACGATCGCCTACCTCTGGTTCACGCGCCGGTACTGGATGGCCGTCCCGGTGGTCCTGCTGACCTACATCACCCTCGAGGTCACTCCGGTGCTGCTCTTCTTCTTCGGGATCTTCTTCCTCTGGGACTGGATCCTGGCCCTCCTCCGGTACCTTGCGGTCCAGACGCGCTATCTGCTGATGCCGAAGGGCACGGCAGCGGCCGAGGACCTCCGGGCCCGGTTGCGACGCGTGCGTCGCGGCTTGCTCAAGTCGCGCGCCGTGCGCGCGACGCTCGTTCTCATGGTCGGCTCGGTCGCCGCCTACCTCGCGCTGCACGAGATCGTCCAACACGGGAGCCGGTGGATCGGCTTGCCCTCGCTTCCGCCCGAGTACCAGATCCCGGTGACGCAGCCGGTCCATTCCGCCGGGATCACCCTCGCGACCCTGACGTTCGCGTGGCAGCAGAAGCTGACGTTCTGGATCGTGATCTTCGCGACGCTGGGTCTCATCCCCTTCCTCGCACCGCGCGCGTTGATCCTCGCGGTCCCGTGGGTGCTCTATAGCTCCATCACGACCGCCGGCTTCTATCGGATGGGCGACCAGTACGCGTTCGTCACCGCGGCGGTGTTGTTCCTTCCGTTCGTCTACGGCCTCGCTCGCCTGTTCACGTGGGCCCGACGACCGGACGGCTCCCCGCAGCTCCGCGCTCGAGGCGACCCGACGAGCCCGCCGTCCGCTCCGCCCTCGACGAGCGGGCACCGCGAGCTCGGGCCCGGACCGGCCGATGGTGGATCACCCCCGGCGGCCGGCGACGGTGACAGCGTCGATCGCGACGGTCCGAGCGCGGCCACCCGCGCGGCGGGCGTACCCCCAGGGGTTCCCGTCGTGCCTCCCACCGAGCTCGGCCCTGCGCGACCTGGAAACGGCTCCCGAGGCACCCGATTCTACCGGCGGATACGACGCTCGCTGCGCCCGCCGACGCTCCGCACGGCGGCGATCGCGACCCTGCTCGCGGCCATCCTGGCGTTCAGCGCCTTTCTCAATCCGTTCGATCCGCTGGCGTCCCAGGTCCGCCTTGAGCGACCGTTCGTCGACCAGAGCGGGCTGGCCCTGGGCGGTCCGGTCAACCTGACCAGCTACCGGAACATCGAACAGTTGGTGGCGCTCATCCCTTCCCAAGCGCCGCTCGCCGCCGCCCCGTCCCTCTTCACCTTCGTCGCGACGGATCTCGAGGCGTATCCACTGTACGGCGGCATGAACTACTGGGAGCTGCCGAACGACCTCGCGAACCGGACGCAGTACCTGTTCACCTATCTCGCGTACAACAATCCGCAAGTGATCCAGTTGGAAGCGAAGACCGGGCTCAACTTCTCGGATCCGAGCGAGTGGGGCATCCGGGCCTGGACGACGGACACGAACTTGGGTCCGGTCACGCTCTTGGAGAAAGGGTTCACGGGCCGTGCGGAGACGATCGGGAGCTGGCGCGCGTCGACGCTCGGCACCTTCGCTTCCGGACAGGGACTCAACGCGGGCCCTGCGGGGGCGAACGGCAAGAACACCTCGTCGAGTTCGGGGCACGTCGTCCACACGCGCAGCAACACCACGAAGGGACTCTATCCGTTGTCTACGGGCACGATCGCCGTCGGGCCATTCCTCAACCTCAATGCGGGGCGCTACGAGCTCACGGCGAATCTCTCGGGTCGGTCGGTCCACGCGGCGGGTTCGTCGTCGTACGTGAACTCGATCAATGTCACGGGAGATCTCGCAGGCTACCTCCCCGCGGAAATCCCGTCGTATCTCCTACATCCGGGAAACTTCACCAGTGGCGGGTGGGAGAGCTTCACGCTCAATTTCACCCTCTCCGCGTCCGTCCCGGGCCTGAGATTCAGCCTGTATGGGAACGACGACTGGTTTTACCTTCAAGTGAACTATGTGACCCTTGCGAGCCTCACGGACGACTGATCGGGCCGCCGGGAGGGCCGCGCACGTCGCGCTCCGGGACGGTTGCCGGGCGCGCGTCCTCGATCCGACTTCGGCCGGGGATCGGGGCGCTCCCCCGCCCACCGGCGCAGCCGCCTCCGCGAACTCTCGACCGGGTAGGTTTTTCCGCTGAGCGTCCGTGGGCCACCGAGCCAACCCTCCCCTCCCATCTCGGGGGCGGCCGTCCGCATGCTTTCCCGTCCGATCTGGAAACACCCGCTCTTCTGGCTCGGGCTCTTCGTCGTGGTCTTTGTCGTCGTCTCGTCGCTCGCGAGCATCGCCTCGTACGAGAACTTCCGCTCCACCGCGTCGACGAACACGGGAACGATCGCGCAGGCCGTCGCGTCGTCCACGTACGGCGACCACGCGCCGTTCTACGAGGCCGCCGACTGCGCGGCGCGGGACCGGTGCTCGTTCCTCCTCGTTCACGCCTCGTTCCTGCTCTATCTCGCGGTGCCGTTCTACGCCCTGGCGCCGACGACCCTGACGCTGTTCGTCCTCCAATCCACGGTCATCGGCGCGGCCGCTCTGCCGCTCTACTGGCTCGCGCGGCAGGTGACGGGCTCCGTGACCAAATCGCTCTTCGCGGCCGGCCTCTACCTCATCTGGGCCCCGTTGCTCTCGACGTACTCCCTCCACGTCGAGGCCGTCCTGCCGGTCGAGATCCTCGGGATCGCCGCGCTCTGGCAGGCGGGGCGCTATCGCTGGGGTCTCCTCGCGGCGCTCGCCACGTTCCTGACCTTCGAAGTGAGCCCGATCTTCGTCTTCTTCGTCGGATTGTTCTTCTTGGTGCCCTACGGGGTTCGCTGGTTCCGGGGTCGCTGGTCGCGGCCCCCCACCGAGCCCGGCGTCGCGCGAGTTCCGGATTCCGGATCGCCGCGGTGGTTCGCCTCGATCCGGTCCACCTGGGCGATCCGGGAAGTGCGTTACAGCCTGATCCTGATGGCGGCCTCGGTGGTCGCCTACGCGACGCTCCTTTCGTTCATCAACCTCTGGGGGGGACACGTGCTCGGCATCGCCCAACCGACCCCCAGTCCGGGGGTCTTCGGCTTCCTCTCGACGGCGGCCGGAGGACCGGCCGCCCCGCTCTCGGCGGCGACGACCTCCGCGTCGGCCCTCTGGACGGCGAAGTACTGGCTGGTTCTGCTCGCGCTGGTGGGCTTCCTTCCGTTCCTCGCCCCGCGGACGGCCGTCGTCTACGGGCCCTGGATCCTCTATACCTTCCTTACGAACAGCACCCATTTCACGACGATCGGAACGCTCTACTCGTTCGTCGACACCGGGCCGATCTTCATCGGGGTCGCCTACGGGCTGGGCCGACTCCCCTGGCCCGGCGGGTCCTCGCTGCCCGGTCCGGATCTCACGCGGGGACGCGTCGCGACCGACGCCCCCGCCCCGGAGGTGAGCCGACCCGTCCGACGGCGGGGATGGAAGGCGGGCGTGCTCGTGGTCCTCGGTGCGGTGGTGGTGGCGAACCTTCTCTTGAGCCCGATCAACCCCGCCCTGCCGTCGCTCGGCTACCGGCCGGGCGCGCCGTTCATCGCGGGCTACTTCGACCACACCCTCGAGGTGACCCCCGGGCTTGCGTGGACGGAGAACATGGCGGCCTCGATCCCGCTGTCCGCGACCGTGGCCGCTTCGCCGACCACGTACCCGATCGTGGCCCGGTGGCCGTACGTGATCGACATGAACGGCGGGCTCCAACCCTACGCGGATCCGGCCGCGATGGACCGCCTGCCGTTCAACCTCTCGGGCGGACCCGATTACGTCTTCATCGAGGCGTCGTTCCTCACCAGTCTCCAGCCGAAGTTCTCGGACGTCCTTTCGAACGCGTCGGAGTACGGGCTCCGGGGCTACGTCGCTTCGACCGCGATCGGGCCGATCCTCCTGTACGCGCAGAAGTACGATGCTCCGGCACAGCGCTTTGGGCCGGCGCCCCGGGCGCTGAACGGAACGTACGGCCCGAGAACCGGGCTCGGGGCCGGCCCCGAGGGCCGGCTCACGGCGAACTCGACGGCCCCCGGGGGCCTCGAGATCCGGACCCCCCCGAAGCCGTCGAGCCCGGGCCAGATCTGGTCGGGGCCGGACGTTTACCTCCCGTCGGGGACCTACTCGGTCCGCCTCACGCTCGCGGTCTCGGGAGCGAGCGTCCAATCGGATCCGTCCGCTCCGGTCCTCGAGCTGGTGGGCGCGGGATTCGGCGCGTCGATCCCGAGCCGTTCGATCGACGATGCCCAGTTCCCGACGACCGCCTGGACCCAGGTCACGTTCTCGTTCACGACGACGAATCCGATACCGGAGTTCGACCTCGAAGGCTACTCCGTCAGCACGAAGGTCAGCGTGGCCGTGGCGGCGATCCAGATCGCGTCCGGTTGATACCGGCGAGCGACGTCGCACCAGAGGCCGGGCCGCCTGGTCGGGTAGGATTGTCGCCAACGTGGCCGAGCGGGCCTTTATACGCCGAGACCCGTCCTTTCGCCGTCCCCCGCACGATGATCGCGTCCATGTCGTCGAAGGAGGCCGGGTGGCCCCGCATCGTCTCGCCCTGACGGGGTTGGCCCTCCTGGTCGCGGTAGTGTCGAGCACCGCGGCCGTCGTCGTGACCGTAGCCGATGGCTCCCCTCCATCTCAGAATCCGCCCGAATCCTCCAACGCTCCGGTCGCGCAGGCACCGTTGAGCTCCGCCGCCGCTTCGCTCGCCCGGGGAGGAGGCCCGGCCTCGGGCGACCCGTTGAGCTGCACGACCTCAGCGGAGTCACTTACGGACACCTGTCTCGCGCCGGTGGACCCGTCGCCGGCGAGCGCGGTCGTGGGACCGGACACCGAGGTCACGCCGTCCGCGCGCTGGGGGGCGGCGATGGTCTACGACGCGGCCGCCGGCTACGTCCTCCTCTTCAGCGGCTCGGGCAACGCGGGGCCGTACTACGGCGAGACCTGGGCGTTCCACGCCGGCGAGTGGACCGACGTCACTCCGGCGAACTGTGCGTCGCAGGTGCTCAACGCGAGCAACAATGCGTCCTGCCCGTTCGATCGCACGTATCCGGGGATCGCCTACGTGCCCCAGGCGTGGGGTTCGAGCCCCGGCTACGTCCTCTTGTACGGCGGCCAGTTCCGGAGCGATAAGCACCTCCTCAACGACACCTGGGTGTTCGCGAACGGGATCTGGACCAACCTCACGAGCCAGGCGGCCGCGAACTCGGCGGCGCTCGGTCCCGGGAACTATCCGCCGCCGCTGCACTACTCGAGCATGACGTACGACGCGCGGGACGGCTACGCGGTGCTGTTCGGAGGCTGCACCGTGTGGTCGTGCCTCAAGGGGCAGTTCACGAACGAGACGTTCGGCTTCGCGGACGGCGTCTGGAAGGATCTGACGCCGGCACGGGGCCAGTCGAACC
>JASHYU010000145.1 GCA_030042855.1 Thermoplasmata archaeon | reverse complement strand
TGGGCACCTCGCCGTCCGCGGTCGAGACGGAGGTCCTCGACCTGGCCGGCGTCCGCTCCTGCCCGGGACTCGAGCCGACCCCGACCCGGTGGTTCGAGGGCGACGCGGCGTCGCCGCCGATCCGATCGCCGGCGGTCTCTTCGGCCGCAACTGTGGCGCGGTGGCGCCCGAGATGCTCGCGGCGTTCTACGCCCGGGAGGCACGTCAGCGCGGGGTCGAGTTCGCGTTCGACACGGTCGTCCAGCGCCTCTCGTTCGAGGGCCGGGAGGAGATCCTCCTCCACGAGCCGTCGAAGATGCCGTTCGCCTTCCAGCAGAGCATGCGGGGCCGGCTACGGATCTCGCGGGTCGCGTTCGGCAACGGGCGGTCCGTCCGGGCGGACACCGTCATCGTCGCGGGCGGCGCCTGGTCGGCGAAGATCCTCGACCCGCTCGGCTACGCGACCGCGTGCAGCCCGCGACGGCAGATCCTGTTCGCCGTCTCGGGGCCGGTGATCGACCAGCTCCTTGCCTGGCAGCCCCCGGTCCACCCGATCGACATGCCCGGGGGCCGGGCTCGGTTCCCGTTCGTCATCCTGCCGAGCGGGATCACGCTGAAGCCGATCTTCCCGCAGCGGCACCTCTGGATCGGGTTCTGCGATACGGTCGCCCACCCGATCGGCACGCTCGAGGATCCCGGTCGCGAGGGACGGCTCGACTACAACATGGCGGCCCTCGGGGACCGGGAGGCGTTCGTCACCGACGCGCTGCCGGCGCTCTCGCCGTACCTCCCGGGCTTCGACACCTCGGGCGTCCGGCTCGAGAACTCGTGGGGGGGCTACTACAACTTCAGCCCCGAGGGCGCCCCGGTGCTGACCGAAGAGACGTACGGGGTGATCTTCGTCGGCGGCGACTCGGGGAGCGGGGTGATGAAGGCGGATGCGCTCGGACGGCTCGTCGCCGCGCGCTACGAGGGCCGACGGGAAGCGACGCTCTATTCCGGGGAGCCGTATCGCCTCGACCGTCTCTCGCTCGCGCACCGGTCCGTCGCGGAAGAGAAGCTCATCCTCTAGGCCGGCGGGGTCCCCGGTCCGCGTGCCTTGAAGCGCCCCGCGACGTACGGTCGGCCCCCGTGACGCCGAGCGACGAGAGCGCCGCCATCCGCTGGCCGGCGCGCTTCCGACCGGAGCGGGCACCGGTCCATGTGCGCAACGAGATCGACATCGCCGCGGGTCCCGACCGGATCTGGGGATGGCTCGTTCGGGCCACGGAGTGGCCGACCTGGTATCCGAATTCGGCGGACGTCCGCCTCGAGGGCGGAGGAACGGAGCTACGGGCCGGGATCCGCTTTCACTGGCGCACGTTCGGCGCCCGCCTCGCCTCCCGCGTCGAGGAGTTCGAACCCCCCGCGCGCCTCGCGTGGAGCGCCCGAGGCACGGGGGTCGATGTCTATCACGCCTGGCTCCTCACGCCGGGACCTGCCGGCGGCTGCCACGTGCGGACCGAGGAGACTCAGTACGGCGGGCTCGCCCGGATCGATCATCTCCTCCGACCCCGTCGGATGGGCCGAGGTCACCAGCTTTGGCTCGAGAGCCTCCGTGCCCGCGCGACGAGCGGACCGCCGCCGGATGACCTGAAATAGGGCCCCCCTGCTCGGTCGCCCGATGCCTCCGACCTCCCGGACGCTCCTGTGGTACCTGCTCGCGGGGACGCGCGGGGGGCCGAACCGGATCCGCATCCTCGAGAAGCTCCGGCTCCACCCCCACAACGCGCATCAGCTCTCGGGAGAGCTCGGGATCGACTACCGGACGATCCGGCATCACCTCGGCCTCCTCGAGCGCCACGGCCTCGTCGTCCGTCCGGTGGGGCGCGGGTACGCGGCGCCCTACGAGCTCGCGCCGGACGTCGCGGTCCGCTTCGAGGAGATCCGCGCGATCCGCGACGGGATCGGGCCCGGCCGCCGGTCGGCCGCCCGGGCCCCGACGGCGGAGGTCGGGAGGCTCGGTACGTGACGTCGGTCTGGATGGACCTCTCCCTCGGGCTCGGGATCGCGAACATCGGGCTCACGGTCGTCCTGTTCGGACTGTACCGGCGGGTCTACGCGCAGACCCGGGCGTCCTTCAGCCTCGCGCTCGTCCTGTTCGCGGGCGCCTTCGTCGTGCAGAACCTCCTGGTCGTCTACTCCTACCTCGCGACGATGCCGTTGATCCCCGACTCGCTCTCGCCGTTCCTGTTCGGGATCGGGGTCACCGAGGCGGCCGGACTCGGCGCGATCCTCTGGACGGCCCTCCACTAGCCCCGGGGCACCGGGACGAGCCGGGGGCCGCCACGTGCGCACCGAGGAGAGCCAGTACGGGGCGCTCGCGCGGTTCGACCATCTCCTCCGCCCCCACCGGATGAGCCGGGGTCACCAGCTGTGGCTCGAGAACCTGCGCGCCCGCGCGACGAGCGGACCGCCGCCGGATGACCTGAAATAGGGCCCCCTCGCTCGGTCGCGCGATGCCCTCGGCCTCGCGGACCCTGCTGTGGTACCTGCTCGCGGGGACGCGCGGGGGGCCGAACCGGATCCGCATCCTCGAGGAGCTCCGGATCCACCCCAACAACGCCCACCAGCTGTCGGCGCAGCTCGGGATCGACTACCGCACGA
>JASHYU010000014.1 GCA_030042855.1 Thermoplasmata archaeon | reverse complement strand
CCGAGCTGCTCGCGTGGGCGAACCGGCTGAGCGATCTCCTGTTCGTCCTCGCCCTGGTCGCCAACCATGCGCTCGGCGTGAAGGAAGTGCCCCCCGACTACACCGTCTAGCGCTCGCCCGAGGTCGCCGTGGAAGTGGGAGTCGTCGGCAAGCCCAACGTGGGCAAGTCGACCCTGTTCAACGCCCTGACGCTGCTCGACGTGGCGATGGCGCCGTACCCCTTCACGACGACGACCCCGAACCGGGGCGTCGCCGCGGTCCGAGCCCCGTGTCCTCACCGCGAAAAGGGCGTGGCGTGCGTGCCGGGGAACTCGAAGTGCGTGGACGGCGTCCGGTGGGTCCCGGTGAATCTCGTCGACGTGCCGGGGCTGGTGCCGGGGGCGTCCACGGGAAAGGGTCTCGGCCACAAGTTCCTCGACGATCTGCGCGCCGCGGACGGATTCATCCAGGTCGTCGATCTCTCGGGGGGGACGGACGAGGAGGGCCGCATCGTCGCGCCGGGCAGTCAGGACCCGGCGCGGGAGGTCGACTGGCTCGAGGACGAGCTCGTCGCGTGGGTCGCCGAGATCCTCGGACGGGATTTCCAGCGGTACGCGAAGGCGGTCGAGCTGGAGGGGAAGAAGATCGAGGAGTTCCTGGCCGAGCGCCTGACCGGGCTCTCGATCGCCCCGGCGGCGATCTCGGCCGCGCTGCGCACGACGCCGGCGGACCGCGCGCACCCGGCGCACTGGACGGCCGAGGATCGCGCGCGGCTCGCCCGCGCGTTGCTGGAGGCGTCCAAGCCCCGGCTCGTGGCGGCCAACAAGTGCGATCGGGTGGCCCCCGAACGGGCGGCGCAGCTCGGGGGCGAGCTCCCCGCGCTGCCCGTGGTCCCGACCTCCGCGGACAGCGAGCTGACGCTCCGGCGAGCGTCCCGCGCGGGGCTCGTGACGTATCGGCCCGGCGACGCCACGTTCTCGATCTCCGATCCGGCGCGGCTCTCGCCCGCTCAGGCGAAGGCGCTCGAGGGCCTCCGGACCGTCCTCGCGGTGTGGGGCGGCACCGGGGTGCAGCCGGCGCTCGAACGGATGGTGTTCGATCGACTGCGGATGATCGTCGTGTACCCGGTGGAGGACGAGACCCACTGGACCGACGGGCAGGGGCGGGTCCTGCCCGACGCCCTCCTAGTTCCCGCGAACACGCCGGCGCGGGCGGTGGCGTACCGGGTCCACACCGACCTCGGCGAGAACTTCATCCGCGCGATCGACGGTCGGACGCACCGGGCGCTCGCGGCCGACCATCCGCTCGAGGCCAACGCGGTCGTACGCATCGTGGCCCGGCGCTGAAGCGGCCTACGGCTCGACCAGCGCGACGCCCTCGGCCGCCGGCCGCACCACGAACGGAACGCCGCCCGCGCGCGCGAGCCGTCGGACGAGCTCGGCCTCTCGGCCGGGCGCCGGTAGCGCGACGATCGAGCCCCCCGCACCCGCGCCGGTGAGCTTCGCCGCCTCCGCCGCGGGGCGCGCGGCGTCGAGGAGCGCCTCGAGGCGAGGGTGCGACACGCCGACCTCGCGTAGGAGCTCCTGGTTCCGGGTCATCAGCGCGGCCACCCCGGCTCGGTCCCCGTGGACGACCGAGCGGATCCCTTCGTGGGCGACGCGCGCAAACTCGGCCAGGAGCTCGGGACCGTCCGGACGGTCGAGCCGGAGGCCGACCGCGCGGACCGCGTCGCCGGTCGACCGGGGGATCCCGCTGTAGGCCACGACCCAGACCCACCGGGGATCCGGCACCGCGCGAACCTCCCAGACCGGCGCGGGACCCCGCACGCTCCAGATCGGTTCGCCCTCGCCTCCGTTGATCGCCACGTACCCTCCGGCCACCACCGTCGCCGTATCCCCGGCGCTCCCCACGCCCTGGGCGCCCCGCTCGATGTCGAAGCTGAGCTGGGCCAGGGCCGCCCGGTCGATCCCGCCGCGGGCGGCGGACAGCGCGGCGGCGAGGCTGGCCGCGAAGGCGGCGGACGAGCCCAGGCCCGCGGCCCGGGGGATGCGGGAGACGGATCGGACGTCGATCGGCTCGCCGTCCTTCCACAGCCGCTCGATCGCGCCCCGGAAGTACGGATTCCACCCGGCCGGGTCCGGCTCCGAATTCAATTGCGTCCGCTCGGCGGACCGGACGAAGACCTGGGTGTAGAGATCGATCGCGAACGCGAGCTCGGGCGCCCCGCGCACGACCGAGTGCTCGCCGAAGACGATGCACTTGCCCGGCGCCCGGGCCGAGATCGGGAGGGAGCGGCCCGGGATCCCGTTCGTCATCGCCCTCGTCCGGGAGCGTTCGAGGTAATGACCCGTTTCCCCCGCGCGCGCGGCACGATCCGCCGGCGGGCGCCGGGCCACGGCCCCGCCGGGGGGATCCCCCGCAGCTGGGCGAGGACGACCGCGACCGCGGCGACCTCGCTGTGGGGTTGGTGCCCGATGGCCACGTTGAGCTTCGCCCGGCGGTACAGGTCGGGGGGGACCTTCGCCCCGCCGACGACGAGCAGCACGCGGCGAGCGCGCGCCAACCGGGACCGGACCCGATCGAACGGCAGACCGTACATCGTGAGATGGACGACCGCCCCGTCGAAGGAGCGCACGATCGACCGCCAGTCGGGCGCCGGGACCACCGCGAAGTCGCCGCCCCATCGTGCGCTCACGGAACCGAGGCGCCGCGCGAGCTCCGGGTCCGGGGGGTTGAGGTACATCGCGCGGGCCCCGAACGCCCGCGCGGCCAGCGCGAGGTGGGTCGTGAGGCGGGGATCCCGGCCCGGGCGATGGCCGATCCGCAGGACCGAGACGTCCGGGACGGACCTACCCGGCCGCTTCCGCCTGGAACCGTTCGATCCGGTGCCCACGGTACTCCAGCGTCTCCGATCGCTTGACGACCGCCTTGAGCCGCGTCGGCGACATCGCGAGCTCCTCCGCGACGTCCGAGAAGAACCGGCCGTCCGCGCCGACCGCGTCGTGGACCTTCTTCTCGAGCCGGACGTATTCCTTCGGGCTCATCATCGCGACGGCGAGGACCTCGGAGATCTCGCTCAGGGGGCTCGTCGTGTTGATGTTGATCGTCGAGTAGTAGAAGTGGTAGCTCTTCTCGGGCTGCCGTCGGCCCTCCCGCGCGACCCAGCGGGTGTCGATGAGGCGGAGCTTCTCGAAGAAGGCGAGAGCGCGTTCGCCCTCCTTCCCGAACTCGCCGAGGACGTCGTCGAGCGTGAGCCAGCTCTCCCCGAGCCGCTTGACGAGCTGGAGCTTCACGTCGGAG
>JASHYU010000144.1 GCA_030042855.1 Thermoplasmata archaeon | reverse complement strand
CCGGCGCGGCGCGGCGGGCCGCCTCGTACCCCAGCGGCAGGTAGTCCGGGATCGCCTGTGACTTCCGGGGAAGATCGAACAGCGCCGCGCCCGAGATCGGCGCGACCAGGGTGGGGTTACCGAACGGGCGGATCCCGCGTCCGAGCTCGAGGACGCGCGTGCGGACCCCGCGGGCCGCATCCAGGCCGAACAGGCTTCCGCCCGTCAGGAAGAGCGCCCAGCGGAAACCGTACGTCGAGTCGAGGGAGAGCGAGGCGGTGTCGTAGGTCGCGGTGGCCCCCCCGCGGATGTCGGCCACGGCGGGCGCCGGCTCGTCGAAGAGCACCGCCGTGACCCCCGTCTCCCCGCGGTCCGACTCGGCCTGCCCGACCGCGGCTCCCCGGATGGGCCCGAGCTCGACCGACCGGCCTGCCATGCGCGGTCGAGGAGCGCCGGCGAGATAAGCGCGCGTCGCGCGGGACGTGATGCCCTTTATCTCTGGTCGGGCGTGCTGGCGCCCCGATGGCGAAGTCGCCCCCGTCGCCCGGCGACACCGAGGCCGGCCCGGCGGGCTTTCGCGTCGACCGCACGCTCGCGCTCGGACGTCACCCTCTGCTCGCGGCGTTCCCGGGGCTCGACCAGCTGCCCGCGGCGAAGCGGCTCGTCCGCACCCGCGGGGGCCGCGACCAGCTCTTCGGATCCACGCTCATCGAGCTCGTCGACGAGGACCTCTGGATGTACGTCGCCCCCAAGGAGATGCCGACCTCGTTCCGGCGCCGCTGGAAGCCGGTCGTGTCGCCCGAGGCCGACTGCATCGTCGTCGGCGAAAAGCATCTGCGCGAAAGCTCCGGGCTCATGCTCTTCCTGGACATCTTCCACGAACTCTGCCACGTGCTCCAACGCCGGGGCGGCGCGGAGCTGTGGCCGCCCGGCGTGAGCTACGTCGAGCGCTGGACGGAGGTCGAGGCCTACCGGTTCGTCGTGGACGAGGCCCGAAAGTTCGGCGTCGCGGATGCGTACCTCCGGGACTATCTGCGCGTCGACTGGATCAGCGAGGACGAGCACCGCACGCTGCTCGGCGCGCTCGGCGTCTCGGCCGCGCCCTAGCCGATTTCTCGGCGGAGAAGTCCCGCCGGGGCCCGCTCCGCTGCGCAAAGAACCGATTCTTTATGCCCCCGCCCTCGGCATCCGACGGGGCACCGAGGTTTTCCCGGCGTGTCGATCGATGTCAAGGTCCGCACCGTCCTCCGGCCCTCGAGCAGCGACCTCTGGTTCCTCGCCTATCTGCCGCTCGCGATCTCGGACGGGATCGCGACCCCGCTGATCCCGCTCCTCGCGCTCCAGCACTTCGGGGCGAGCGCGTTCGCGGTCACGATCATCATCGCCGCGAGCGCGATGAGCCAGGTGCCGTTCACGATCCTCTGGGGCAATCTCTCCGACCGGGTCGCGCATCGCAAGTACTTCCTCGTCGGCTCATTCCTCGCGACGGGCGTCAGCATCGTCCTGATCGCCCTCGCGACGAACCTCCTCACGTACTTCTGGCTCAACGTCGTCGAGGGCCTCGCGTCGGCCGCGAGCGCCCCGATCGGCACGATGCTCCTGCTCGAGACGCGGCACAAGCGCTGGTGGCCCACCGACATCGGGTTCTTCGGCCTCATCTCGGGCCTCGGCACGACGATCGGGCTCGCGATCGGATTCGTCTGGCTCTTCGTCGTCGGCTACAACCAGCCGGCGATCGAAGCGATGACCGCGCTCCTGATCGTCTCGGGGATCCTCGCGCTCGTCTCCGCCGGGATCGCGTGGGCGTGGATCGAGGAGCCCGCGAGCCGGGTGGATCGGCGCAGCGTGAGCGACCTCGTGCATCTGCATCGCGGCGTCGTCGAGCGGATCCGACAGTTCCGCCTGCGCGTGGTCGGCCTCATCGATCTCACGCGGTCGAAGGCGGAGCGCCTGCCGCCGCGCGAGTACCTGTTCCTCGCGGCGCTCGGCCTGATGAGCGTCGGGTTCGACATCTTCTACGGGCCGTTCCCGGTCTTCCTCTGGCGGGACGCGAAGTTCACGGACGCGGGCGTCTTCATCGTCTACTTGGGGTCCGCCGCCGCGTCGACCGCGCTCTTCTTCCACTCGGGGAAGGCGGTCGAGCGCCACTCGCCGAAGAGCATCTTCCTCGACTCGCTGGGCGGCCGGGTCCTCCTCATGCTCCTCTTCCTCTGGGGCCCGATGTACGTCCTCTTCGGCCTCGGCTCGCCGGCCCTCCTCGGCTGGATCACGCTCCTGAACGCGCTCATGGGCGTGACCTGGGCGTTCATCAGCACCGCGAGCACGATCTTCCTCGTCCGGCTCGTCGGCCGGTCCGCCCGGGGGCGGGCGCTCGGGTTCTACAACGCGTTCGCCGGCGCGGGCAGCCTCCTCGGAACGCTCCTCGGCGGATGGCTGTTCGCGACGTACGGCGTCTATCTCGCGTACTCGATCGCGGCGGTCGTCGTGGCCGCCGGCGCGACGCTCCTCCTGCCGATCCCGTACCACATGTTCCAGCTGCCCCATCCGGCGGCCCGGCACCGGCGGCTCGCGCGGAGCACCCGCGCGACGACCCGCGCTCGCTCCATCGAGGCGACCGGTCGTCGGCCCTAGGCCCCGCCCCAGCCGAACGCTTCCCAGGTGAGCGTGCGGATCAGGTACCCGAGGGCGAGGTTCGCGAGGAACACCTCGAGCTCCGCCGGATAGTCGCGGATCGTGCACGAGCGGAACCCGAGCTGGCCCTTCGCGACCGGCCGGTTCTCGCGCAGGATCGCGAAGCGTCCGGTGAGCCGCTCGAGGATCAGGTACTCGACCCCACCGTACTCGATCGACATCGGGCCGTACTCGGTCTCGTGGGTCCGCCAGTGCTCCTCCCCGACCTGGACCCGGATCTCGTCGCTCTTCCGGTGGTAGGTCACGGTCGAGTGCACTTCGGCGGGCGCGCTCGGTCGGTAGGTCACGTACTCGGTCGAGAACAGGGCCGCGAGCCGCCGGGCCAGGCCGGACTGGCCGGATTCGATCGGCCGGCCGGTCCACGTCTCGCTCCCGACCTGGATCTCGATGAGGTTCTTCAGCACTCGGGCGGTCGCCTGGATCATCCAGCGCCCTCGGGGCAGAGCGACCACTAGGTGATAAATCCGGGGTCGCTCCTCGTCCCATGACGGACCCCGGCCTTGTCCCGCCGGCGTCCGAACGCTCGATCGGGCTCGAGTTTTACGTCACCTCCACGCCCGGGGCGCCCGCGACCCTGAAGCAGTCGGCCGACGAGTTCCGCGTCACCGAGATCTCGAGCTATCCCTGGCCCGAGGCGGCGGGGCCCTACGTGGTCCTGCGGATCGCCAGTCGGAACTGGGAGCAGCACGAGCTCGGCGCCGCCGTGGCCCGGCGCCTGGGGCTCGCCCCGCACGCGATCGCCTGGTCCGGGACCAAGGATCGGCGGGCGGTCGCCGAGCGGTTGCTCTCGTACCGGGGTCCGCTGCCCGAGGGGGACCTGGGCCTCCCCGGCGTCGAGCTGCTCGAAGCCTACCGGGCCCGGGACGGCCTCGTGCTGGGCCACCATTACGGGAACGCCTTCGAGATCCATGTCGTGCCGCTCGACGTTCCGCTCGAGCTCGCGCGCCAACGCTACGCGACGACGGGCGGCGAACTGCGTCGCGCGGGCGGCTTCGCGAACTTCTTCGGCCCGCAGCGCTTCGGCGAGGTCCGCCCGATCACGCATCGGGTCGGCCGCGCGCTGGTCCGGGGCGATCCGGAGGGCGCGGTCGACGCCTACCTCACGGCGCGGTCCGACGGGACGCCCGACGCCCGGGGCGACGCGGCCCGGGCGGCGTACTCGGAACACCGCGACCCGTCCCGGGCCCTGCGAGAGTTTCCCGCGGAGTACCGCTTCGAGCGGACGTTGTTGGAACGCCTCGCCCGTGGCCAGAGCGCGACGCAGGCGCTCCGCGGCCTGTCCCGCGACCTCCGGCTCCTGTTCGTCCACGCCTACCAGGCGTACCTCTTCAACCGCTGGCTGAGCGAACGATGGAGGGCGGGCGACTCGCTCTCGGTCCCGCGGGTCGGGGACCGCGTGCTGCGCATCGGGCGGGACGGCACCGTACGGGCGCAGGAGGGGATCCCCGTCGTCGACGACAATCTCGCCGAGTGCCGCGACTGGGTCCTCCGGGGCGGCGCGCTGGTCGCCGGGCCGCTCGTGGGATACGAGACACCCGTGGCGGAGGGCGCCGGCGGGGAGATCCTCGCGCGGCTCCTCCGGGCGGACGGCGTCCAACCGGCGGGGTTCCGTCTGCCGTTCGCCCCCGAGGTCTCGAGCAAAGGGGCCTGGC
>JASHYU010000013.1 GCA_030042855.1 Thermoplasmata archaeon | reverse complement strand
TGGGCCGGGACGTGGGTCGTCAAGGCCGGGCCGCCCCCGGGCTCGATCCCGCGCTCGGCGTCGGTCCCGTCGGCGCCCCCGGCTCCGTCGGGCCCGGCCCGGTCCTCGTGAGACGGATCGCGATCGACGAGACGTTCGCGTCGCGCCCCTCGCGGTTGACCAGCCGCTCGGTGTCGATCGAGATCGGCCCGACGTCGACCTGGCCCTCCAGGAACCGGCGTCGGACGACCTCGGCGACGTCGACCGCCTTCGCGATCGCGTTCCCGCGCGCCTTGACGACCACGGGCCCGATCCCGGCGTTGAGCTGGGTGACGACCTGGAAGACGTAGGTCATCGTCGGCTTCTGGCCGATGAACACGACCGCACCGTCCGGAGGGCCGCCCGGCATGGGATGGGAGGGTAGCCGAACTCCGTACAAGTCCTTTTGCGGAGAAGCGAACCTATACTCGAGGGGAGGAGGGCCCGTGTTCGCAAAGGTTATCGCTCGGCCCCCGTACGCGCGGGCGACCGTGCAGGGGTGGCCCAGCTTGGTCAAAGGCGCCAGGTTGAGGTCCTGGTCTCGTAGGAGTTCGTGAGTTCAAATCTCACCCCCTGCATACGCGCCCCAAGGATCGAATGACCGGGGAAGGTACGACCTGCCCGAGCTGCGGCGCGCCGCTCGACCCGGGGGTCCTCGTCTGCCCGTCGTGCCACCGACCGGTCGCGATCTCGCATCCGGATCACGATCCGCGGAGGGACGACGACCCGCCGCGCCCCGGCCTGATCGCCTCGGCGGCCCCCGCGCCGGCCGCGGCGGGGACCCAACGGTCCGCCCCGCGTCGCGCGGTCCCGGGCTCGGCGGTGAGCAACCCGTTCTCGGCGGAGCTCTCGCGGCGGCTCGGCCGCCTCGCCCAATGGGGCGAGGGCGCGCAGCCGCTCGGCGTCGAGCTCCCGCGGCTCCCCTCCTGGGCCGAGGAGGCAGCGCGCACCGCGCCCGACCCCGAGCCCTGGGCCGAGGTGATCCGGGGGATCGAGCGCATCAGCCAGCAACGGCTCGCGAACGCCTTCGACGAGTGGGAGCGCCGGACCCGGGCGCGGCTCACCCGGCTCGAGGCGTACTCCGTCGACAGCCGGCTCGAGCGCGAGCAGATCGAGGAGACGTTGAACGCCGTCCGGACCGGGGACATCCTCCAGGCCCTCGCGACGTTCCAGCAGGTCGACCGGGTGGTCGCGCTCAAGGAGCGGCACCTCGACCAGGCGCGCGAGGAGCTCGAGCGCGTCGTCGCGCTCCTCAAGGACATGCAGGCGCTCGGCGTCGAGCCGCCCCAGGATCCCGGCGAGGTCGCGGAGAACCTCGAGGCGGAGCTGCGCGCGGGGAAGCTCGCGCCCCTGAAGCAGCAGATCCGGGCCCTCCGGCTCCAGGCCGTGAACCGGCTCAAGTCGGGCCTTCCGCGCTACATCTCCGACTACGGCGACTACCTATTGAGCGAGCGGGAGCACGGCGTGCCGACCGAGGTCGAGGCGGTCGAGCTCGCCCGGGGAGCCCGCGAGTTCTTCCGGGGGCATCCCGAGGAAGCGCTCCGCCGGCTCCGGGCGCTCCAGCAGCGCCACGGCCTCCCGCCGAGCCGGCCGGCCCGCGCATCGCCGGTCGGCCGCGGCTACTCCTAGCCGAGGCTCGCGCTACAGGAGACGCTCGAACAGCCGGACGTCCTCGTTCCACTGGTGCTTGTGGAGGACGCCGCACTCGACGAAGCCGAGGTGGGCGAACAGCGCCGTCGCCGCCTCGAACCGGCCGAGGACCTCGCCCCAGGCCTCGGGCGCGTTCGAATGCTTCGCCCAGTCGAGGGCCGTCGCGAGGAGCGCGCTCGCCACGCCCTGGCGGCGCGCCTCGGGATCGACCGCGAGGTCGACCAGATGGCAGCTGCCGTGCTCGAGCTCGCAGCCGACGACGCCCACCACCCGGCCGTCCCGCCGGGCCGCGAAGTACGTCACCCCTTCCATCCAGCTCGTGAACTCGAGCGGGGTCGGCTGCCACGACTTGACGAGCTCGGCGGGAAGGCCGGTCGTCTCCGACTCCCACACCTTCTTGTAGAGGCCGCAGACCGCGGGCACGTCCTGGTGCGTGATCCGCTCGACCACGGTCGGGGAGGGGGACTTCGCGACGGCCGCGGGCGAGTCGGCCCGTTCCGGTCGATGCTCCGATGCCACCTTACGATCTCCGGTACGGGTCTCGCACGTCGGAAGGCCGACGGCGGCTCTTGAACCTTGCCCATCGCTCCGACTCCCGAGAGCGCGCGACGCGCTCCGGGGCCGAGTCCCGGGCGCCGGCGATTTAGCGCGGGGCCGGATCGCCGCGGGGGGAACGCGGTGCGCGACGAGTGGGTCGAGTGGCACCGGGGCTATACGGGGGAGGGCACGCTCGCGCGTCGCCTCGAGGTGGTCCGGGCCCGGATCCGGGAGGCCGTCGATCGGTCGACCGCGCACCCCGTCCGCGCGGTCAGCCTGTGCGCGGGCGACGGCCGCGACCTCCTCGGCGCCCTCCACGACCACCCTCGCGCGGGCGAGGTGCGGGCCCGCCTCATCGACCTCGCGCCCGAGCTCGTCGCCGCCGGACGGCGCGCGGCCGCCGCGCG
>JASHYU010000143.1 GCA_030042855.1 Thermoplasmata archaeon | reverse complement strand
CGTCAGGCGTTCCGGCGCGCGGCGTTCCTCGGTCTTCCCCAGGCGCGCCCCCAGCTCGCGGCAGCCTTCGACGACCTCGGCCGCCAGCTCGACGAGCCGACGACCGGCCCTCCCGCCGCGTCGACCGAGGGCGAGGGGGCCGCCGCGGACGCCACCTCGGACGGCAGACCATTATAAAGCCGGACCGAGCTTTTTCTGCCGATGGCCGGCCCGCGAGCGGCGGATCGCGCGGCGACGTCGCCGCTCTTCGGACGCGAGGAGGTCCTCGAGGAGGTCGACCGCGTCCTCGAACAGGTCCAAGGGGGCGCCGGCCGCGGGCTGCTCCTGAGCGGCCCGGCCGGATCCGGGAAGACGCGCCTGCTCCGCGCCATCGAGGACCGCGCGGCGGCCCGGGAGTTCCGCACGCTCGTGGGCCGCGCGCTGCCGGAGGAGCTCCCGCCCCCGTTCTCGCTCGTCCGCCGCCTGGTCGCCTCGCTCGCGGAGGACGACGATCGACCCCTGTCCGCGGACCGGGGGCCGGGGCCGCTCCCGATCTTCCTCGCTCCGCTCGGCGAGGCGCGGGCGGAAGCCGGCGCGGCCGGTCCGTCGAACGCGGGCGGGTCCGCCGCGCAGGACGAGCTCGATCGGATCCTGGCGCCGTTCGGGCAGAGCGGGATCGAGGGTCTCGGGGCCGGTCGGGAGGTCCTGCTCGAGCGGATCGTCGAGTACTTCCGCTCGCTCGCGCGCGACCGCCCGCTCTTCATCGCGATCGACGACCTCGAGCTCGCCGATCCCTCCTCGCTCGAGTTCCTCGAGCGGTTCGCGCGGGAGCTCCCCGGCGCCCGGGCCGCGGTGGTCGCCACGCTCGACGCGGGCGCGGTCGATCCGCAGCGGATCCGGCCCACGCTCGAGACGATCACGCGATCCCCCGCCTTCCGCTCGCTCTCCATCCGCCCGCTCACCGTTCCCGAAGCCACGGAGTTCGTGCGCTGGGTGCTCGGCGGACGCGCTCCGGACGGCCAGGACGTGCTCCGCTGGCACGCCCAGACCGAGGGCAACCCCCTGTTCATCGAGCAGCTCGTCCGCGCGGCGACCGGGCTCGGCCCGACGAGCCGGGGGACCCCCGAGGGCGGCCGGAGCGTGACCGAGATCCTCGTCGCCCGCGCGCGGGCGCTGCCCGAGAACGACCGGCGCATCCTCACGTACGCCGCGGTCCTCGGGAAGGAGTTCACGTTCGCCGACCTCTCGGCGGTCGCCGGCCTCGAGGAGGAGCGGGTGACCGAGGGCCTCGACCACCTCGTCCAGCGGGGCCTCGTCCGCGAGAAGGGCCGCGAGGTCTACGAGTTCGTGAGCGAGGCGGTCCGCACGAGCGTCTATGCCGACCTCACCGAGACGCGCCGGCGCATCCTCCACCTCAAGGCCGGCGAGGCGCTCGAGGCCGACCGCCGCGGCCGCGAGTCGGAGCTCGCGCGCCAGTTCTACCTCGGCCGCGACAACGACCGAGCGGTCCGCTACAACGTCGAGGCGGCCGAGACGGCGATCCGGGCGTTCGCCTTCGAGACCGCCGTCGCCCACCTCGCGCGGGCGCTCGAGGCCGAGCGCCGGCGCCCCGAGCGCGACCCCGGGACCGAGATGCGCCTCCTCACCGACGAGGGGCGGATCCTGAGCGAGATGGGCAACTTCCGCCAGTCCGAGGAGATCCTCGAGGAGGCCGTCCGCCTCGCCCGCGCCCCGGGGGGCCACGACCTCGAGCTCGGCCGCGCGCTCCTCGGCCTCGCCGACACCCGGGCCAACCGGGGCGAGTTCGCGAGCGCGGAAGGACTCGCGACGGAGGCGTGGGCGCTCCTCACGAAGGTGGGAACGCGTCGCGACCTGATGGCGGCCCACCGGGTCCTCGGCGTCGTGCACTGGCGTCGGGGCGATCTCGCGCAGGCCGAGACCCACCATCGGGCCGCGCTCGAGATCGCGCGGCACGAGGGGACGCCCACCGAGCTCGGCAACGCGATGGTCGACGTCGCGATCACGATCAGCCCGCGCGGACCCACGCGGCTCGAGCCCGCGCTCGAGCTGCTCGCGAACGCGGCCGAGCTGTTCGCGAAGGTCGACGATTACAACGCCCGCGCGCGCGTGCTGATGGACCGGGCGGTCCTCGAGCACGAGGCCGGGCTGCTCGAGGCTTCGCTGAAGGACATCGCGTCCGCGATTGAGGCCGCGGAGCGTTCCCGCTCCCCAATCTGGATCGGCTACAGCCACGTCAACCTCGCCCAGTGGGAGGCGGCCCGCGGCCGCCCGGATCGGGCGCGCCCCGCGCTCGCGCGCGCGGAGCAGGTGCTCGCGACGAGCGGGGACCGGCTCGGGGACCAGCAGATCGAGCTCACGCGCGCCATGATCGCGCACGCCGAGGGATCGTACGACGCGGCGGCGGCGGGTTACCAGGAGGCGCTCCGCCAGGCCCGGCTCCTCCACCTCGGCACCGACGCCCTCGAGCCGTGGGTCCGTCTCGCCCTCCTCGCGCACGATCGGGGCGACGACCCGGGCGCCCGGGCGCTGGTCGAGGAGATCCAGGCCGCCGGCCAGCTGGTCCGTCGGCCCGACCTCGCCGCGCTCGTCTCGGCGCTCGAGCGCGCGCTCGCGCCGTCGGCCGCGCCCCCCACCCGTTAAGCGCCCGGGCCGGCTGGACGGCCGTGGCGTCCTCGCGGACGGCCGCGGACGGCTCGCCGTACCCGGACCGATCGGCCCCGACGTTCGAGCGCGACCTCCGGGCGATGTTCACGCACATCGCCCAGCGGTACGAGTGGTTCGACCACGTCGCCTCGCTCGGCAACGACTACCTATGGCGCCCCCGGGCGCTCTGGGACCTCGACCGGTTCCGGGGGGCCGCTCCGGTGCGGCGCGCGCTCGATCTCGGCTGCGGCACCGGCGAGCTCGCCCGGCTGGTCGCGCATCACTACCCCGCCGCCCGCGTGGTCGCCGCCGACTTCACCGCCGCGATGCTCGCGAAGGCGCAGGGCGCCGGCCGCACCTCCCCGGACCGGGACCGGGTCGGCTTCGCCCGGGCCACCGCGATGCGGCTCCCGTTCTCGGACGCCTCGTTCGACCTCGTGACGAACGCATTCCTCGCGCGGAACCTCGCCGACCTTCCGGTCGCGCTCCGCGAGATGCGACGCGTCACCCGGCCGGGGGGAACGGTCCTCACGCTCGAGATCACCGAGCCGGTCGCTCCGGCCTTCGCGCGGATCTTCCACGCCTACTTCGACCGCGTCGTCCCGTGGCTCGGCGCCGCGGTCCACAGTGCCGGGCCGTACCGCTACCTCCCCGAGTCCCTGCGGTCGCTCCCGTCGCGACCCGCGTTCCGGGCCGCTCTCGGCGCGGCCGGGTTCTCCCGGACCGCGGCGATCCCGCAGTCGCTCGGCATCGTCACGACGTTCCTCGCCGAGGCGGGCGCGCCCGCCGCCCAAAGCCGTTAAGGTCGGCGCCGACCCTTCGCGGCGCGATGGCGAGCCCGTCGGCGGACGCGTTCCGCTTCGCCCACGAGCACCGGCGGGACGTGGCCTGGCTCAGCCAGAACACGAACCACCTCGTGCCCCCGGGCCCCATCGAGCGGGCGCTCGAGCGCGCGATCCGGGAGCGGCAGTACGAGGGCTATCCCCTCGCGACCGGCGACCCCGGGCTCCTCGACCTCGTCGCCCGGGACTTCGCCGCGATCGGGGAGCGGCCGTTCCTCACCGGGGGCGGGACCGAGGCCCTGTACATGACCATGCGCGCCCTGCTCGGTCCGGGCGACGAGGTCGTCGCCTCCGATCCGAGCTACCTCATCATCCATCGCTTCGTCGAGCTCGCCGGGGCGCGCACCCGGAACCTCGACATCTACGCGCCGCCGTACCGGCTCGCCGCGGATCGGATCGCCGAGGCGATCGGGCCGCGGACGAAGATGCTCCTCCTCATCGATCCGCTGAACCCGCTCGGCTCGGGCTATCCCCGGGAGGAGGTCCGGGCGATCGCCGAGCTCGCGCACGATCACCACCTCTCCCTCCTGAACGACGTGACGTACCGGGACTTCTCCGAGGGCCACGCGCTCGCGGCGGAGTTCGCGCCCGAGGAGACGGTCACGATCTGGTCCGTGTCGAAGAACTGCGGGCTCGCCGGGATGCGGCTCGGCGGCTTCTTCGCGCGCGGGGAGCTCGCGCGCTCGATCGCGCGCTTCAACACGAACGATCTCGGCGTCAACGTGCTCGCCCAGGCGGCGGCCCGGGCCGCGATGGAGACGAAGTCGGCGTGGATCGGGGATGTCGTCCGCCAGACCCGCGCGAACGGGGCGCGCCTCCGGGAGGTCGTCGCGGGCGTCCCGGGGACCTCGCTCCCGGTGTACCCCTCGCGGGCCAACATGATGGTCATCGACCTCCGCGAGACCGGGCTCGCGCCCGAGGCGGTGCAGTCCGAGATGCTCTACC
>JASHYU010000142.1 GCA_030042855.1 Thermoplasmata archaeon | reverse complement strand
ACCACGAGCTTCCCCAGCGGCCCCGTCATCCGGGTCCCGTACCCGGATCCGTACCGCCCGGTCCTCGGCGCCGACGAGGGCGCCGCCGGCACGATCGCGTACCTCGAGCACCTCGTGAACGACCCGCACTCGGGCGTCGACGCGATCTCCTCCGTCGTCGTCGAGCCGATCCTCGGGGAGGGCGGCTACGTCGTTCCGCCCGACGACTTCCTGCCGTCGCTCCGCGAGTTCTGCGACCGGCACGGGATCCTCCTCATCGTCGACGAGGTCCAGACCGGCCTCGGCCGCACGGGGAAGATGTGGGCGGTGGAGCACGCCGGCGTCACCCCGGACATCCTGTGCATCGCGAAGTCGATCGGGGGCGGGCTCCCGCTCGCGGTCGTCGCGTACCGGGACGACCTCGTCCGGGAGCTCCCGCGCGGATTCCACCTCGGCACGTTCCGCGCGAACGCGCTCGCGCTCGCCGCGGGGGCGGAGACGCTCCAGGTCCTCCGGGAGGGCGACCTCCTCGACCGGACCCGGCACCGCGGCCCCGAGCTCCTGCACCGGTTCCGCTCGATCGCCGACCGGCATCCGACGATCGGCGACGTGCGGGGCCGCGGCCTCATGCTCGGGGTCGAGTTCGTCCGGGACCGGACGAGCCGGACCGCCTGGGGCGAGCGCGCGAAGGAGATGCGCTCGGCGCTCCTCGCGCGCGGCGTGCTGATGCACACCTCGGGATCCTGGGACCAGGTGCTCCGGTTCATGGCGCCGCTCGTGATCGAGGACGAGCTCCTGGAGCGAGGGCTCCTCGCGTTCGAGGACGCTATCGAGAGCCTCGAGGCCGGGGCCGAGCCGCTCCGGAGCGGGCCGCCCACCCCGCACCCCGTCGGACCCGCGGGCCTCGCCCGGATGCCGGCCCACGCGGTGCCGTCGCCGCTCGTACCTCCGGTGCCCGGGCGCGACCTTCCGGGCGACGAGGGCTGAACCACGCCCCGCCCCGCCCGGGTCCCCCGGGCGCCTCCCCGCTCTTGTAGACGGCCGAGGTGCGCTCTCTCCGATCCGGGGGCCGGAGTCGCGTGAACCTAGCGGCGGTCATCATCCTGGGAGTCACGTTCGCGGCGGTCATCGCCCGGCAGCTCTTGCGGCGGGGGCCACCGGTATGGCTGCTCTTCGTCGCCGGTGCCTTCGCGACGGTCGCCGCGGGGGTCCTCCCCCTGGCCGGGGCGTCGGCGGCGATCTCCTCGAACATCTCGATCCTGATCTTCCTGTTCTCGCTCTTCCTGTTCGCCGCCGGGCTCGAGCAGGCCGGGGCGCTCGATCACCTGGCCCGCTGGGTGCTCGGGCGGGCCCGAAGTCCGGCCGACCTGCCCTTCGTCCTCTTCGTCGCCATCGGAGTGATCTCGGCGTTCATCCTCAACGACGCGCTGGTCTTGGTCGGGGTACCGCTCTTGCTGTCCCTCGCCCGACGAATGCGGGTCGCGCCCGAGCCGCTGCTCCTCACGCTCGCGTTCTCGGTCACCGTGGGGAGCACGCTGACCCCGTTCGGCAACCCGCAGAACCTCCTCGTCTCGCTCGGCAGCGGGACCGCCGACCCCATCGCGGTGTTCTTCCGGTATCTGGCGATCCCGACCGGGATCAATCTGGTCGTGGGCGGACTCTACCTGCGATGGGTCTTCGGGGGACGGCTCGCGCGCGAGTCGCAGCGGAGTCCCGCTCCGGCGGCGCCCCGCGTCCGCTTCTTCCCGAGCGGAGGGCTCCGGCCGGCGATCCGGCGGTCCCCGGTCCTCCTCCTGTTCCCGATCACCATGCTGACGATGGTGACCACCGACGTCGTCGCGTCGGTCGTCGGCGGACCCGCCGTACCCCTTGACCTCATCGTCCTGGGTGGGGCCATCCTGACCCTGCTCGCCAGCCCCGGCCGCCTGGCCATGTTCGGCCGAGTGAACTGGACCATCCTCACGCTCTTCGCCGGGATCTTCGTGGTCGTGGCGGGCGCCGAGTCCGGCGGCGTGCTGTCGGCCCTCGAGTCGGCCGCGCCGATCCCGGGCCCGGGTCGACCGGCGGCCGCGCTCGCGGCGATCCTGGGGACGAGCCTCTTCGGCTCGCAGCTCGTGAGCAACGTCCCCTGGGTCGCCCTCCAGATCCCGTACCTGCACGGACTCGGCTACGGCGCGTCCACGCCGTGGGCCTGGATGGCCCTCGCCGGCGGCGCCACGCTCGCGGGCAACCTCACGATCCTCGGAGCCGCCAGCAACCTGATCGTCGTCGATCAGGCGGAGCGGGCCGGGACCCGCATCGGGCTCCGGTCGTTCGTTGCCGTCGGTCTGCCCCTGACGGCGATGACGGTGGGGATCCTGTTCGCCTGCCTCGTCGTGGGGCTCTGACAGGTCGGGACCTCGCCGGGGATCTCGCTCGAGCGCGCGGAGGGGCGTCGGCGGGTCTAGCGCTCCGCGAAGTTCACCGAGATGAGCTTCACCTCGGTCATCTCTGCCATCGCGTAGCGCAGCCCCTCCCGCCCGAGGCCGCTCTCCTTCACGCCGCCGAACGGCAGCGCGTCCCATCGGAGGGTCGTGGGGTCGTTGAGATGCACCCCGCCGGCGCGGATCTCCTTCGCCAAGCGGAAGCCGCGGGCGAGGTCCCGCGTATAGACCGCGGCCTGGAGGCCGTAGGGGGTCGCGTTCGCGATCCGCACGGCGTCGTCGAGGCTCGCGAAGCGGACCACCGGGGCGACCGGCCCGAACGGCTCCTCCCGGACGACGCGGGCGTCCTCGGGCACCCGGTCGAGCACGGTGGGCGCGTAGTAGCTCCCGCCGGCGGATCCCGGCGGACGG